>JAUXXN010000307.1 GCA_030684755.1 Hydrogenophaga sp. | reverse complement strand
CGGGCTGACCTTGGGTCAGGAAGGCAATCACGTTGTCGGCGGCCAGGTTGGCCATCGCCTTGCGGGTGGCGATGGTGGCGCTGGCGATGTGCGGCGTGAGCACCACGTTGGGAACGGTCAGCAAGTCGGGATGCACCTTGGGCTCACCCTCAAACACATCGAGCCCAGCCGCCGCTAAGCGCCGCTCGCGCAGCGCCACGGCCAGTGCTGCGTCGTCCACAATGCCGCCGCGGGAGATGTTGATCAGCGTGGCGGTGGGTTTCATCTGCGCCAGTTCGGCCGCACCGATGGCGTGGTGCGACTCGGCGCTGTAGGGCAGCACCAGCACCAGGTGGTCGGCCTGCTGCAGCAGTTCGGCCTTGCTCACATACCGGGCCTGGCAGGCGGCTTCACTGGCTGCATCAAGACGCGAACGGTTGTGATAGATCACCTGCATGCCAAAGCCGTGCGCCCCGCGCCGGGCAATGCCCTGCCCGATGCGGCCCATGCCCAGAATGCCCAGCGTGCTGCCGTGCACTTCGGCGCCGGCAAACATGTCCAGCGCCCATTTGGTCCACAAACCGGCGCGCAAAAAGTGTTCGCTTTCGGTCACGCGCCGCGCCGTGGCCATGAGCAAGGCAAAGCCGAAGTCGGACGTGGTCTCGGTCAGTACGTCGGGCGTGTTGGTGGCGAGCACACCGGCCGCCGTCATGGCCGGCACGTCAAAATTGTTGTAACCCACCGCAATGTTGGCCACCACCTTGAGCTGCGGACAAGCCGCCAGCAACTCTGGACCGATGCGCTCGCTGCCGGTGGTGAGCACACCCACCTTGCCCTGCAGCCGCTCGACCAGTTGCTCGGGCGTGAAGGGTGCGTCGGTGTGATTGGTTTCGACATCGAAGTGTTCACGCAAACGCGCAACCACCTCGGGGAAGATGGCACGGGCCACCAGAATGGAGGGGCGTTGGGTCATGTCATGTGCTCCGGTAGAACTGTTTCATCAGCCAGGCTGCAAATGGTTCATCCCAGGAGCAACTGCAAAGCGGGTCCGGGATCATCAAGCACCACCACACGGAGCGCGTGCCCCGGCCCAGCAACCACCGTGGAACCGGCTTTGCCGGGCCACAGGTGGTGTCCCCCTGGGGGAAAGCCGCGAAGCGGCGCAGGGGGGAACGTTAGACAGCCAGCAAATCCACCTCAAACAGCCGCGTGGCGTTGGGCGGAATCACGCCGCCGGCGCCGCGAGCACCGTAGCCCAGAGCGGCCGGGATCACCAGGCGGCGTGTGCCACCCACGGCCATGCCTTGCACGCCCTCGTCCCAACCTTTGATGACCTGACCGCCGCCGAGGTGAAATTCAAACGGCTGGCCACGGTCTTTGCTCGAATCGAACTTGGCGCCCTGGGTGCCGTTGTTGAACAGCCAACCGGTGTAGTGCACCTGCACGGGGCCGCCAGCCTTTGCAATCTCGCCGTTGCCGACCACGGTGTCTTCGTATTGCAGGCCGCTGGGGGTGGTGATCATGGTGTTTCCTTGTGTTTAAGAAAGATAAAAGGGCTCGATTATTCCAGCCAATGCGTGAAGCTCGCCACGGACTCGCGCGGGGTGTGAAAACCGTTGACCGGGTCGGCCGGATCGGCATAGCCCAGCGCCATGCCGCACACCAGCATCTCGCCCTCGCCCGCCCCAATGTGCGGCAGGATGATTTTGGCAAAACCGTTCCAGGCTGCCTGGGGGCAGGTGTGCAGGCCCTGGCCGCGCGCGGCCACCATGATGTTTTGCAGGAACATGCCGTAGTCCACCAGCGAGCCGCGGCCCATCACGCGGTCCAGCGTGAACATGAGGCCCACGGGTGCGTCGAAAAAACGGTAGTTGCGCTGGTGCTGCGCATGCATCTTGTCTTTGTCGCCCTTGGTGATGCCCAGCAAGCCGTACAGGCTCCAGCCATTTTCGCGGCGGCGGTCAATGTAGGGGCTGACCCATTTTTCGGGGTAGTAGTCGTATTCCTCGCGGTACTGCTCGGCCAGCGACGGCTCGGCCCGCATGGCGTCATGGGCGGCGCACACCCGGTCCACCAAGGTGTCGCGGCTGGCGCCCTGCAGCACATACACCTTCCAGGGCTGGGTGTTGGTGCCCGAGGGGGCGCGGCTGGCCACTTGCAAGATGTGCTCCAGCGTGGCGCGGGGCACGGGCTGCGGCAAAAAGGCGCGGGCCGACATGCGGCTGCTGATGGCCGCGTCCACACTGGCGGTGTCGATCACAGGGGTGACTACGGGGTTTTGGGTCATCGCAGGGTCTCCAGGGTTTTCTTCAGGTTTTCGGGCAGCGGCACCGGGCGGCGAGTTTCGCGGTCCACATACACATGCACAAAATG
>JAUXXN010000298.1 GCA_030684755.1 Hydrogenophaga sp. | reverse complement strand
GTCTCAATTGGTTCTTGAATGTGAACTGTGCGACCCATACGAAGACACAATGCACACTATATATGGTGTGTGGGTGCTGTTCAATACACTACATGTAGTGTTTGGGGGATTTTTGGCGGGAGAGCTGCCTACCTTGTGTATGTGGTATCCCAAGAAAACTTGGCGTACCAGGGCGGTGGTCGGCATCGCCGCTGTTTGACGCTCAGCCTGGTACTGCTGGTGAAGATGGTGTGTCTCTGGGGAAGCAACCCGTTGACCAGCCCAGCCGGGTTTGGAGTTCGGACCAGTCGAAACCCGGTCCTGGGTCTTGTTTGCGGCCCGGTGCAATGTGTTCATGGCCTGCAATGTGGGCGATCGGGTAGCGTTCGCCCAGACGGGTACACAGGCTGGCCAAGGTGGCGTATTGCGCTGCCTCAAAGCGATCGCCCTCCAGGCCTTCCAGCTCGATACCGATCGAGTCGTCGTTGCATTGGCCTCGGCCACGCCAGCACGAGGCACCAGCGTGCCAGGCACGTGCATCGGTGTCTACAAACTGCACCAATTCACCGCTGCGCCGAATAAAAAAATGGGCCGACACTTCGAGCCCACGAATCTGCTCAAAGTAGGGGTGGGCTGCCCAGTCGAGCTGGTTGGTGAACAACTGTTCCACCTCAGGCCCCCCGTAGCAACCGGGAGGCAGGCTGATGGAGTGAATCACCAGCAGATCGATGCGGACACCTGCGGGGCGGGCGCCGAAGTTGGGCGAGTGGCATGCCCGGGCCGTTTGCAGCCATCCGCTTTGCCATGCTGCATCAGTGGGGTTGGCGCGATCAGTTGGCATCGTTGTCCTCATGCCCGGTGTCCGATGGCATCGCGATGCCCAGCCGCTGGATGCGGTAGCGCATTTGCCGCAGATTCAACCCCAGACGTGCGGCGGCAGCGGTGCGGTTAAAACCGGCTTCTTTGAGGGCCTTGAGCAACACCTGGCGCTCTTGCTCATCCAAGTAGGTTTGCAAATCGCGCGGGGTCTCGGTGGGGGTTTCTACTGCGGTTGTTGTGGGTGCTGGTCGGGTGGCGGGGTGTTCGGTGTGGGGTTCGGCTTGGGGTTCGGTGTCACCAAAGTCGCTGGGTTCCAGGGTGTTACCGCTGCTGAGCGCCAAGGCCCGTTGCAGCAGATTTTCAAGCTCACGCACGTTGCCGGGCAGATCGCGCGATTGAATCCACGACAGCGCACCCGGGGAGAGCGTTGGCACCGGCACACCCGACTCGTTGCAAATGCGTTGCAACAGGGCGTGGGCCAGCTCGGGCAGGTCTGCGCGCCGATCGCGCAGGGCGGGGGTGCGCAGTTCGATCACGTTGAGGCGGTAAAACAGGTCTTGCCGAAACTCGCCCTTGTGCACCAGCGCGGCCAGGTCGCGGTGGGTGGCGCTGACCAGCCGCGCGTCGACAGTTTCTTCTTGAACGCCACCGATTGGGCGCACCCGCCGTTCCTGGATGACTCGCAGCAATTTGGCCTGCATGGCCAGCGGTAAGTCACCAATCTCGTCGAGAAACAGGGTGCCGCCTTTGGCCGCCTGGAAATAGCCCTCGCGGTCTTGGGTGGCGCCGGTGTAGGCGCCTTTTCGGGAGCCGAAGAACTCGGATTCAATCAGGTTTTCAGGAATGGCACCGCAGTTGACCGCCACAAAAGGCCCTTTGGCGCGGTGGCTGCACTCGTGCACCGCACGCGCCACCAGTTCTTTGCCGGTGCCCGATTCGCCCAGGATCAGCACTGGCGCCATGCTGGTGGCCACCTTTTCAATGAGACTCTTGACTTGCACCATACAGGGTGACGAACCAACGATGCGCGCCAGCGACTGCACGCCGCCGGGTGGTGGTGGGGCTGACATGCGCGCGGTAGCGTTGGCTGGCGTGTCGCGCCGTGCGGCGGGCAGCAGCCGCTGGCTTTGCAAAGCCGCTTGCACTGCCGCACGCAGTTGTTTGAGATCGACCGGCTTGGTCAGGTAATCAAAGGCACCGGTCTTGAGCGCCTCCACTGCATTTTCGGCCGAGCCGTAGGCGGTGATGACGATGCATTTTTCGCGGCGCTCTTGGGCGTTCAGCTCGCGCAACAGCTCCAGCCCCAGGCCGTCGGGCAGGCGCATGTCGGTGATCAGCATGTCAAAGCGTTGCTGTGCGAGCCACTCGCGTGCCTGGGCCAGGTCGGGGGCTGAGACGACCTCATGGCCTTCGCGCAACAGGGTCAATTCGTACAACGTGCGCAGGTCGGGTTCGTCATCGACAACGAGGATGGAGGCGCGGGGTGGGGCAGACATAGGCGGTAGGCTCAACGGCAGGCGGGTGGTCAGCGGGTGTGGGACGTGGCTTCGCTCGGGCGCAGCTGGACCGGCACGGTTTGGCGGGGTACCGATTCGCCAGTGGGGTAAGACAGGCTTTGTTGCACCGGTGCGCGGTTGCCGCTGGCGCGCATGGTTGCATAAAACGCATTGCCTTCGCGCAGGTCAAGCCGGGTGCGCTGGTAGGCCATTTGCGCACCGTAGCGCTCGCACAGTTCCCGACAAATGTAGAGGCCCAGGCCACTGGAGCGGCTTTCTGACGAAAAGAAGGGTTCGAACAGGTGGCGCAACACGCTGGCTTCGAGCGGGCTGCCATCGCTCCAGACCGACAAGCGAACGCGGTCATGACCCGCCGTTTGCGTGATCACACGTATGGATGTGGGTGCTCCGCTGGCGTGGCGCTTGGCGTTGTCGAGCAGGTTCACCAGCAGACGCCGGATGTGATCCGGGTCAAACCCCACATGGGCTGTGGGTGCGTGGAGGTGCACGCCCAGCACGCCTTGGGCCTGGTTTTGTTGCGTCCATTCGTTGGTTACCTGGCGCACCGTTTTGTCCAGTGGCAGCGTCAAGGTGGCTTCGCTCTGGCTGGGCTGGGCGCGGGCTACGTTGAGGATGTCGTCCACAATGCGGGCCAAACGCTGCGCGTTTTGGTCAATCATGTGGGTCAGCCGTTTTTGCCCGACGCCCTGTACCTCTTCGTCCAGCAAAGCGTTGGCCTGGGTAATGGCCGACAGCGGGTTGCGAATTTCGTGCGCCACGGCGGCCGACATGCGGCCCATAGACGCCAATTTTTCGGTGCGAACCCGCGCCTCTACCTCGCGCAGGTCTTCCAAGAACAGCACACACAGATCGGCGCCATGGCCGCCTTGCGTGGTCAGACGGGTGCGCACCGAAAGCCGGTGGGTGGTGTGTTCGTCGTGGGCGATGGTGATTTCGGCCTCATGGGGTTGCCCCAGTAAAAACGTTTCCTGTACCAGACCGAACAAACCAGACCAGCTGGGCCGTGCCGATAGCAGCAGTTGGGCTGCGTGGGGGATGGTCACACCCATAAGCATGGCTTGCGCGGCTGGGTTGGCGTTGCGCACCACGCCGTGGGTGTCCACCACCAGCACGCCTTCACTCAGGCTGTCGATCACCAGTTCGTTCACCTGGGCTTGCGTGCGTGCAGCCGCCTGGCTGCTTTCTGCTACCGCTTCTTCTCGGGCCAGCCGCAACGCGAGTTGGTTGGCCAGCAGCGCGACCAGAAAGAAGCCGGTGCCGGTGAGTCCGGTTTGTAGAAGCCGGGCGGTTGACACGTCGCTCAGCAGTTGGGCGCTGAACCAGGCTTCGCCCAGCAAAAACAGGGTGACACTGGCCGCCGTGGCCAAAGCCAGAATCAGAGGCCCAAGAATGGAGGCCAGCAGCACCGGCAAGGCGAAAAGGGGTGTGTAGTTGATGCTGCCTTGCTGTACGTATTGCAATACCGCGAACACCACAACATCGACGCCGATGGTCAGCAGCCATTGCAAGTGAAAAGGTTCCCCCGGTTGCAAGGGGTGCGACCAGATCAGCACTGCCATGGCAGCGCCCAGGTGCAGAATGCACATAAAAACCAGCCAGTCTGGCCCGTCGGTGCGGGTGACCAATACAAACATCTGCAACGCCAGCAGCACGGCGGCAATGAAAACCCGCGCCCGCATGAAAGCACGCCACAACCGTACAAACGACCTTATCCGCTGTTCGTGTCCATCGGCGTAGTTGCTTTCCGCCGCAGAAAACCATGATGGTGCAAATCGGGGGTAGCGGTCACGCAACATGACGGTCCTGGCCCGAAGAGCGCAACTGGCTGACCAGTTTCACGGCCCAGCACCTTCGCTGAGTTGCTGGTGCTCGGGGCTGCAATAAACGCCCTGGCGGCCTTGCACGGCTTCGCTCTCGGGCAGGTGGGTACCGCAGTGCAGGCAAGCCACCATGACGGTGGGTAGTTGCGGTGCGGCGGGCGGCCGCGGCGGTGGTGACCTTTTGGCCTGCGTCTTATCGTCCAGGCGGTTTTTGCGCCAGACCCAATAAGCCACCCAAACCACGGCCAAAACGAGCAGGTATTTCATTCGGTCAATCTATTGGGCGCGTTGCAGCACCACTTCAAGCACAAAGCGAGAGCCTGCGTATCCCAGCAACAGGAAGCCTGCGCCGAGGTAGAGCGTGCGTGCTGCCATGCGACCGCGCCAGCCCAGACGCCAGCGGCCCCACAACAGAATGCCCATGGTGAGCCAGGACAGCACGGAAAACGCGGTTTTGTGGTCCCAGATCCAGCGGTGGTTCAGAGCTTCTGAAAACCACCAGCCAGCCAGCAGTGTGGCAGTGAGCAGGGCAAAACCGGCGCCCAGAAAACGAAACGTCAGCCGCTCCAGCATCAGCAGGGGCATGGCGTTGTCGGGAGCTGTGCCCTGGCGCAAGGCTTTTTCCGCCCGCTGCATCAGCCAGGCATGCAACACAGCAGCGCCAAT
>JAUXXN010000270.1 GCA_030684755.1 Hydrogenophaga sp. | reverse complement strand
TTGCTCAAGTCGTAGGGCAATTGTTTGATGATGAAATCGGTCATGGGCTCTTCACCTGCTGGGTGAAGCACAACATGGAGGCTAAGCTGTTGATTTCAATGGGAAATCAGGGATTTTTGGCGCCTCAGGTCACGGATTCAGGTTGGTTTCACGGCTCTGAGCCGCTACAACACAAGTAGACCTCATCGAAGTCTCATTTCGGAAAATCCGATGGAAAATTTCTGTGGGGTGACTTATAAGAATATACTCAACCAATGGCTTAGTACTACTCCAATATAGATTTACTGACAAAAGTCGATTGACTTAATTTTAATAAGAATCGTTGAATTTGAAGGATCACTTGTTTATTATTTAGATGGCAACAATTAATTTGAACATGCGGCATAGGTCACAGAATCATGATTGAAATAGGATTTCACCCGCTCTGGGCTGCTGACGAGGAAGTGCATGAAGGCTGCGGCCTTGTCAAGAAGACCGTCGCGTGTACTGCTTCGATCAGCGCTGCGCAAGTGCGTCTTGAAGTCTCGGTTGAGGTACTCGTCCGGGTTGCTCTGCGGCGCGTAGGGCGGCAGGTAGAACACCTCGATCTCGTGCTTATGCGCCTGCACCCAGGTGGCCACCTCCTTGGCATGGTGCGCCCTGAGATTGTCGAGAATGAGGAAGATCTTGTGCCCTTCGCTATCCCGTACGAGCCGTTCCATGAAGCCAAGGGTCGTCTCTGTCGTCGCGGCACCATCCAGGAATTCGAATCGCACCAGGCCCTTGCTGCTGATGGCAGAGATCATAGTCAAACCAAAGCGCTGGCTGGTGGCTGCCAACACCGGCGCGTGTCCCGCCGGGGCATAGCCTCGTACCCAGTGACCATCTTGTGCCACCGCCGTCTCGTCGGCCCAGTAGATGGTGCCGTCTTCCTGCTTGGCCTTCTGCGCGATCAGGGGGTAAACCTCCTGCATCCAGTGCTGCACGTCCCAGGGCTTTTGCTCCAGGGCCTGACGGGTGGGGCGCTGCGGGGTGTAGCACCAGCGCAACAAGTAGTCGCCCACCGTGCGGATCGGCATGTCGATGCTAAACTCTATCTTGATCAGGTCGTGCACGGCCCGTCGGTTCCACAGGGCAAAAGGCAGTCCTCTTGTCGAGGGCGCTTGCGAGGTCAGGATCGTGCGCAGCACCCATTCCTGTGGCAGCGTCAAGGTGCGGCCCGACAGGAAGGCGCGCCCTGGTTTCCTAGAAACCAGACCTGCCTCGCCTTGCTCCGCGTAGCGCTGCGCCCAGCCGAACGCGGTGGTGGTGTTCAAGCCCATCATCCGGGCGATCTCGCGCTAGGGCAGCCCCAATTCCTAGCGCAGGCGCATGGCCTGACCGCGCAGGGCCTTGAGCACATCCCGGGAAAGCTTTCGAGCGTCGATCTTTTCCATGATTAATAGACTACACGTTCTGGTTGATCATTGCCGCCTAAATAAGTTTCGGCACTGGCTTGAGTGGCTCTTGCCGTCACCATCGGTGATCATATAGCCGGTAGTCTAAGTGTCGTCTTCTCTGTTTGTTTATGTTGTGGTGCCTACTCGCAACCCGGGAGGGCTATGGCGCCAATGGCTGGAAGCACTGCGGTTTCAACAACCCGGTGTGTCAGGTTTGGTGGTGGATTCCTGTTCCGACGACGGTACCAACTTCGATAGTCTGCCCACTGGCTCACGCTGTATCCAAATACCGCTTTCTTCGTTCAACCATGGTGGCACCCGAAACCGTTCACTTCAACATTTGCCACCAGCCACCGACGTGGTGGTGTTCATGACCCAAGACGCGTTGCTGGCCGACGCACAAGCGCTGCAAAAGCTGGTGTCAGCTTTTGACGACCCAACCGTAGCCTGTGCGTTTGGGCGGCAACTGCCCCATGAAGACGCCTCCGCGTTGGCCGCGCACGCACGTATTTTCAACTACCCTGACGCGTCGCGGGTGGTCAGCCTCGCTGACAAAGGCCGATTGGGGTTGAAGACCTGTTTCCTGTCCAACTCTTTTGCCGCCTACCGTGTGGCAGACCTGCTGGCGGTAGGCGGGTTTCCCTCAAAGGTCATTTTGGGGGAAGATATGTCGGTTGCAGCGTGCTTGCTGCTCGCAGGCAAGCGGGTTGCGTACCAAGCCGACGCCTGCGTTTACCACTCCCACAACTACACACCCTTGGAAGACTTTCGCCGCCACTTTGACACCGGCGTGTTTCACGCCCGCGAACAATGGCTTTTGGATGCGTTTGGTGGTGCAAGCGGCGAGGGGCTGCGTTTCGTGAAGTCAGAGCTTCGGTACCTGCTAAAGCATGCGCCATGGCTAATACCCAATGCGTTGCTGCGCACGGTGCTTAAACTATTGGGTTATCGGCTTGGCCGGGCTGAGGCACGCCTTCCGCTGGGGCTCAAAAGGCGGTTGAGCATGTTCAGCGGGTTTTGGAGCTGACGATTCAAATTCAAGAGACAATAATTTTCAGGGTGGATGGAGTGAATAGTGACAAAACATCGTGTCCGTTACTTGACCGGTGGATGGAGTGTCCGCAGTCGGTGCTCTCAGTCCGTCTGACGAAGCTGGCCCTCGTGGTCTCCGATATGTTGGCGCTTGCGCTGAGTGGTTTGCTGGCAACGCTACTGGCTGTAGCGTTTGATGCAGATGCGCCTGCCGGCTACGCTGAATGGATGGCAACCCAATCGCTGTCGCGTTACTTGGGCTGGGTGCTTGTGGTGGTGGTGGGGTTGGTGCTGTTTTTGGGTCGTTACCAGCATTACAGCGAGCGCAAGCCTTTTTGGCGAGAGCTGGGGGAGGTGTTTCACAACATTTTCTGGCTGGCGGTGCTGGACATGGCATTGATGTCCATGGCAAGGTGGAACGCATCGCGGTTGTGGTGGTTGTTGGTGTGGCTGCTCGCAGCGGCGCTCGTCCCGCTGATGCGCGCTGCAGTCATCCGTTTGCTGCTTCGACTTAACCTATGGCAGCGCCCCACTGTGCTCATTGGCGCCGGTCCCAACGCCGTTGAGGCTCTGCTGGCTCTGCGCAGTGAGCCCTTGATGGGTTTTGAGGTGGTGGGCTGTTTGTCTGTGCAATCTGACGAGCCCGCAGCCGATGTTGGCGATGCAGATCTACCGCCTTTACTGACAAGAGAACAGTTAGAACGCCTCAGTTTGAATGCTGGATTACAAGTAGTCATTGCACTTGAGCACCATGAGTCGGCGGAGAGTGAAATGTGGATGCGTCAGCTGGCTAAATGGAAGGTGCAGGACGTGAGTATCATTCCGGCCTTGCGAGGCATTCCGTTGTACGGAACAGATCTTTCTTACTTTTTCTCGCATGAGGTAGCCCTCCTCAGCGTCAGCAACAACCTTCGGCACTGGCCCGCACGACTTTCAAAGCGCGCGTTTGACATGGCGGCTTCTTTGATGATGTTGACAATTCTGTCTCCCATCATGCTTTACTTTGTGTGGCGCATCCGCAAAGACGGTGGGGACGCCATCTTTGCGCACCAACGGGTGGGGCATAACGGGAAAATGTTTCCCTGCTACAAATTCCGGTCTATGGTGGTCAACGCCCAAGAGCAACTTCAGCAATTACTGGCTTCAGACCCCCAACTGCGCACTCAATGGGAACGTGACCACAAACTCAAGAACGACCCACGCATCAGCACAGTGGGACGGTTTCTGCGTGAAACAAG
>JAUXXN010000269.1 GCA_030684755.1 Hydrogenophaga sp. | reverse complement strand
TTTGGCAGAAGAATTACTCGCCGAAAAATACTGCTCAGTTTTTCAGTGAAGATCACGATCATTTGCTGGTAGTGGCCAAGAATCGACATCTTTGGCGTCCAGGCTTGCTAGCAAGAACAGAAGAGCAGGATGCTGCCTATACCAATCCAGACAATGACCACCGGAAAGCATGGAAGCCCAGCGATCTTTCGGCGCGTAATTTTTATAGCGAAGGCACTTATGCCATCAAGTGCCCAGGAGGCCGTGTCATTGATGGGCCTCCACCAGGACGGTATTGGACTGTCAAAAAATCCAAGCTTTTGGAATTGGATGCCGACAATCGCATCTGGTGGGGTGCAGACGGCAACAGCATGCCGTCAGTGAAGCGATTTTTAAGCGAGGTAAAGCAGGGGCGCGTTCCCCAAACCCTCTGGTTTTACGACGAAGTGGGCCATACCCAAGACGCCAAAAAAACGCTCATCGAAATGGGTTTGCTCAAAGGCGACGACACCACCATCACACCCAAACCCGTGGCCTTGATCGAGCGCGTTCTAGAAGTCGCCAGTTTAAAAGACACCCTCATCCTCGACAGCTTCGCCGGTTCCGGCACCACGGCCCACGCCGTGCTCAAAGCCAACGCCAAGGACGGCGGCAACCGCAAGTTCATCCTGATTGAGGGCGAGGACTACGCCGACCGCCTGACGGCAGAGCGCGTGCGCCGCGCCATCCAGGGTTACGCCTGGGAAGGCAACCAGCGCGAGACGCTGCTGGAAGAAAAAATCACCCTCACCCAGTTCAAGAAAGCCGCCGAATGGCTGGCCAAGATCGAAGCCATCAAGGCACAGGAGGGCTTGGGCGCCGACACGCCACAAATGGAGCTGGGCGCAGCGGGGCTGGGGCTTTCGGCGCAAGTCAAGGAGGAGCCCGCGCAGCGGGCGGGGGACATGGAGCCGGGCGCCCCAGCCCCGCTGCGCCCAGCGGACCCGCAAAAGAGAAAGCGCTTCGACAAAATAGAAACCAAGATCGACGACGGGGTTTTGCGCGTGGAAGGCGTGCGCCGCATTTCTGAAATGGCGCCGGGCCTGGGTGGCAGCTTCACCTATTGCACACTGGGCGAGCCGGTGGACTTAGACAAGCTGCTCAGCGGCGAGAGCCTGCCCGCGTTTGACGCGCTGGGCGCTTGGCTGTTTTACACCGCCACCGGCGGCGTGTTGCCGCCTACACCCAAGAATGTGCCCGCTTGGTACCTGGGCGAGGCCAAAGACAGCCATGTGTGGCTGGTCTACCAGCCCGCGCTGCATTTCTTGAAGAGCCCCGAAGCCGCGCTCACGCTCAGCTTGGCCAAGCAGTTTCAAGCCTGGGGCAAGGCGCACGACGCCCAGCGCGAGCGCAAGCCGCTGCGCCACCTGGTGTTTGCCCCGGCCAAGTACCTGAGCAACCGCCAGTTGCAAGAACACGGCGTGGACTACGCGCCGCTGCCGTTTGCGTTGTACCGGGAGAGCTGAGATGGACAAACGTTTTGCGCTGGCGCTGCAGCACTTTGAACAGGCGCTGGACCGGCTGCGGGAAGTGGTGGCGCTGCCCGAGGACGACATCGTGCGCGACTCCATGATCAAACGCTTCGAGTTCAGTTTTGAAGCAGGCTGGAAGGCGGCTTACCGGTGGTTGCGGGCACGCGGTATCGATGTGGACGAGGCAGCCTATGCGGTGATTCCGCAGGCGTTCAAACAACGCCTGATCGTGGATGAAGCCGGTTGGGGCGCCATGCGCAAGGCGCGCAACCAGACCGCCCACACCTACGACCAAGCGTTGGCGCGCCAAGTGGCGGCTTTCGCTCGCGGTAGCGCGCTGGGCTTGCTGGATGACTTGCTGAAGGTGCTCAAGGAGCGGGCTGATGAGTGAGTCATTGGGTCTGCCTGCACACGCCGTTGACCACGGCATTGAACCGCACAGCCTGGCGGAAATCCGCAGCCTGTGCGAGCGCACGCCGGGCTTGCAGCGCTTGTGGTTGTTCGGGTCGCGCGCGCAGGGCACCCAGCGCGCCCGCTCTGACATTGATCTGGTTGCCGATGCGCCTGAATGGACGGCACGCGAGGCGGCAGCCTTTTCAGAAGCTTTGCAGGGCTTGCCTATCGTGTATGCATTGGACAGCGCGTGGTGGCAAGGACCGTTGGGTGACGAATTCAGAACCCAGATCCGGTCCCAGCGCGTGGTTTTGTGGGAGCCTGTCCGGCACGCTGCCAACGTGGAAGAACTGGGTGGCACCCAGATGAAAGGGTTTCAGTCAACTGTGCTGAAGCAGTTGGCGCGTTACCTGGACGGGTTGAAAAAGCACCAGGCGCAGGCGGTGCAAGCAGCGGCTGCGCTGCGCGCGATGGAAGGTATGGAAGACCTGGCCCGTGAGGCTGCGGACTTTCCCAAGAAGGCCTGGGCTGCCCTCGGCAAAGCCCATGTGTTGCCGCCAGCGTTCAGGGACCAGCCGTATTCCAGCCGCTTCGACGGCGCGGGCCGCGCCATTCCCAATGTGTGCCTGAAGGTGCCCACCGGTGGCGGCAAAACGCTGCTGGCCGCTGCCAGCGTGGCGCGTGTGTTCAGCGCTTACCTGAACCAGCACACCGGGCTGGTGCTGTGGGTGGTGCCCAACGAAGCCATTTACCGCCAGACGCTCAAAACCCTGAGCGACCGCGACCACCCGTACCGCCAAATGCTGAACGTGGCGGGCGCGGGGCGGGTGAAGATTTTGGAAAAAAACTCGCCACTGAGCCGCCTGGATGTGGCGTCGCACCTGTGCGTGATGGTGCTGATGTTGCAGTCCGCAGCGCGGCAGAGCAAAGAAACGCTGCGCTTCTTCCGCGACCGGGGCAATGTGCTGGGCTTTCTGCCGCGAGAGGACGACATCGAGGCGCACTGGGCGCTGTTGCAGCAGGTGCCCAACCTGGACGCCTACGGCAGCCCTTGGCAGAGTGCGGAACAAGTGCGGGCGCAAAAAGGCTCCATCGTCAAAAGCTCGCTGGGCAATGTGATGCGCTTGCTGCGGCCCATGGTGGTGATCGACGAAGGGCACCACGCGTATTCAGAAAATGCGCTGTCTACGCTGGACGGTTTCAACCCGTCGTTCATGTTGGAGCTGTCGGCTACGCCGCGTGTGGCGTCGGCCAAGGGGCGGGGATCGAATATTTTGGTGGATGTGCGCGGCACCGACCTGGACGAGGCGGAGATGATCAAGCTGCCCATTCATGTGGAGGTGCGGCGCTGGGCCGACTGGCAGGCTTGCCTGGCCGCTTCGCTGCACCAGTTGGACGCCTTGCAGCGCGAGGCCGACGCCTTGCAGGCCGAGACGGCGCGCTACATACGGCCCATCTTGCTGGTGCAGGTGGAGCGCACCGGGGCC
Organism: Hydrogenophaga sp.; assembly: GCA_030684755.1. GTDB lineage: Bacteria > Pseudomonadota > Gammaproteobacteria > Burkholderiales > Burkholderiaceae_C > Hydrogenophaga. The sequence goes on along the minus strand of JAUXXN010000269.1, from coordinate 9,415 downwards.
GATATGCGCGATGCGGGTTTCATCCATGCCGAAGACGCTAAGGCTTATTTGCTGCAACTGGGTTTGAACGAACGCCAAATTGCCATTAAAACCTCGGAAAAAGACGAGCTGAAGCAGCCCGAGAACATCGACCTGATGTCGCCGCAGTGCGAGGTGCGCGCCATCATCACCAAACAGGCTTTGCAAGAGGGCTGGGATTGCCCGTTTGCCTATGTGCTCAGTGCGCTGGCAGCGGGCCGCAACCCGGCGGCCATGACGCAACTGGTGGGGCGCATTTTGCGTTTGCCGCACGTCACCAAAACCGGACGCGATGCGCTGGACGCCTGCTATGTGCAGTGCTTTGATGCGAAGACATCGGACGTGGTGAAGTCCATTAAAAAATCGCTGGAAGGCGAGGGCATGGGCGACTTGGCTGTGGCGGTGCATGGCGATGCGGTGGCCACAGAAAAAACGCAACAGCGCGTTCCGTTAAAGCGCCGTGCCAACCTGGCAGCGCTGCGCATTTTTGTGCCCAAGGTGACCTGGGCCGAGCCGGGCGCGGCGCGGCGCGAGCTGGTGTACGAAAGCGATGTGTTGTCGCGGCTGGACTGGGCTGCATTGAATGTGGACGCACTGGCCACAGCCTGGGCGCCCGATACGCAGATGGGAGGGGCGCAGCACTTGACGATTGATCTGTCCATCTTGTCGCGGCATGCGCACGCCCAGCAAACCCAAGACCCGGCGCAGCCGGAAACGCTGGACCGCGCCCGCATGGTGCGGGCCTTGCTGGACCTGGCACCCAATGCCTGGCTGGTTTGGGATTGGGTGGACCGGGTGGTCGTGCGGCTGCAGCAACAGGGTATGGCGGAATCTGTGCTGGCCCGTTCGGTGTCCTCGCTCACCGAGCGTTTGCGCATCGACATCGAAAAAGAGCGCGACCGCCTGGCGCAAGCGGTGTTTAACCAACTGGTGGACGCGGGCTTGGTGCAGTTCTCTTTGCGGGCAGACGCAATGGACTACGAACTACCACATTCGGAAGAACTGCTGTTGGCCAGCCATCCGCCTGTGTTGCAACGACCGGACGCACGCGCTGTAGAGAAGAGCCTGCTGGAGCCCGCTTTGCACACGCCCGATATGAACGACCTGGAATTGGCGTTTGCGGGCTACTTGGATCAAAAGGCGGCGCTGCGCTGGTGGCACCGCAACGTGGCACGCACGCAGTACGGCCTGCAAGGCTGGAAGCGCCACAAGGTGTACCCCGATTTTGTGTTTGGCGTGGTCAACCACAACGGGCAAACGCGCACCGTGGTCATGGAAACCAAAGGCTTGCAGTTGGAAGGCAACGCCGACACCAGCTACAAGCAGGCGCTGCTGGCGCGGTTGACGCAGGCGTTCAAAGACGAACGGTTTTCGCAAGTGGGCGAGCTAACGCTTGAAAACCAAGACCACACCGAGGTGGTGTGCGATTTGGTGTTTGAGGGCGATTGGCGCGGCACGCTGGAGCACCGCTATTTTTCAGCCGTGCTCTGAGCCTACGGCTTACCCCACAACTGCTCCAGCCGCGCATCGCGTCCGCAACGGGTGCGGTAGTGGTTGTACCGGATCGGGTTCTTCAGGTAGTAGTCTTGGTGGTAGTCCTCGGCCACATAAAACTGGGTGGCGGGCACGATCTCGGTGACGATCGGTTCCTTGAAAGGCTTGCTTTTCTGCAACGCGGCCAGTGAGCGTTTCACCACCTCCGCCTGCGCGGTGTCGTGGGTGAAGATCGCCGAGCGGTATGGGTTGCCGGTGTCGCAGAACTGGCGGTCCTTGGTGGTCGGGTCGATGGTGCGCCAGAACTTCTCCACCAGGCTGGCGTAGCTCACCTTGGCCGGGTCAAACACGATCTCCACCGCCTCGGCGTGGCCGGTGTTGTTGCGTGTGACCTGCTGGTAAGTGGGGTTGGCCAGCGTGCCGCCGATGTAGCCCGAGGTGGTGGAGATCACACCGGGCACCTTGTCGAAGTCGGCCTCCACGCACCAGAAACAGCCGCCCGCGAACGTGGCCTTGGCCGTGGCGGGCGCCGTCTGGGCGTCGGCAGCGCCGCTGAGCAAGACCGCGCCCGTGAACACGGCCAGCAGGCCGCTCTGCCAGCGCGCGTTCATGCGGCCGCCTTGAAGGTGAGCGCCACGCCGTTGTTGCAGTAGCGCTTGCCGCTGGGCTTGGGGCCGTCGTTGAACACGTGGCCCTGGTGGCCATCGCAGCGCACGCAGTGGTATTCGGTGCGTGGAAAGATCGCCTTGAAGTCGGTTTTGGTGCCCAGTGCGCCGGCCAGCGGCGTGTGAAAGCTCGGCCAGCCGGTGCCGCTCTCGTACTTGGTGTCGGACGAGAACAGCGGCAGATCGCAACCGGCGCAGTGGTAGGTGCCCTTGCGCTTCTCGGCGTTGAGCGGGCTGCTGCCAGGGCGCTCGGTGCCTTCCTCGCGCAACACATGAAACTGGGCGGGCGTCAGGCGCTTTTTCCACTCGGCAGCGCTGAGCTTCCAGGGGTTGGTGGCGGCCACCGCTTGGGCAAGGGGCGTGATGGCCTGCGAGCCCAGGCCAAGCAGAGACAGCAGTTTCATGGTCTGGCGGCGTTTGAGGTTGGGACGGATGTTCATGGCTGTGAGTCGAACACAGCCTGCATTCCTTACACGGCCCAACGGGTAATCAAGCGCAGGGCGGGGCAGGTTACTGCGCCATGCGCAGGCGGCGCGCTGCGTCTTCGTCCCGGGCGTCGTCGATCTCTCGCATGATGCTGGCCAGGTCCACATTAGCGCGGGTGGGCGTGTAACGGCCTGTCAGCGGTGTGTCGTTGCTCAGCAAACCGCTTTGGTACAGGCTCCATATTTCCGGGCCGTATTGGGTGCGGCGCAGCTCGGGCGCAAACTGGCCAAAAAAGTCGCGCAGGTTGGCCACGTCGCGCATCAGCATGCGCGGGGCGTGGTTGTTGCCCGCTGCGTCCACCGCCTGGGGCAGGTCAATGATCACCGGGAAGTCCACCCCATCTGCGTCACCCGGGTGCGCCAGCAAGATGTTGAATTCGGACAAATCCCCGTGCACCACCCCCGCGCACAGCATGCGCACCACCTCGGCCACCAGCGTGGCGTGGTGGCGGCGCGCCTGTTCGGGCGTGAAGCGCACGTCGTTCAGGCGTGGCGCGGCGTCGCCGTTCGCGTCGGTCACCAGCTCCATCAGCAACACGCCGTCGCAAAAGTTGTAAGGCGTGGGCACGCGCACGCCAGCGGCGGCCAGGCGGTAGAGCGCGTCGACCTCGGCGCTTTGCCAGGCCGCTTCTTGCGCTTCGCGGCCAAACTTGGTGCCTTTGGCCATGGCGCGGGCCTGCCGCGAGTTTTTCACCTTGCGGTTTTCGGTGTAGTCCACCGCTTGCCGAAAACTGCGGTTGTTGGCCTCTTTGTAAATCTTGGCGCAGCGGGTTTCGTCGCCGCAGCGCACCACATACACCCTGGCCTCTTTGCCGCTCATGAGCTGGCGCACCACGGTGTCGATCAAGCCTTCTTCAACCAGCGCTTGCAGCCGGGGCGGGGCTTTCATACGGGGCTGCGCCGGTTCAATCGACCACCACCGACCAGCCTGCGCGCTGGTTGGTTTTGTCGTTGGTGTAATGCCAATGCGTGCCGCAGCGGTCGCAAAAATAGCCGGTGGTGGTCACCTGCACATTGCCGCGCAGTTCTTTGCGGTGGTTGCCTTGTTGCAGCTCGGCGTGGCCGGGTGCGCCGCGCCAGTTGCGCTGAATGCCCTGGCAGGGCTCGCACAGCGGATTCGGTTCGGATGGGGTGGCGGCCTGGGTTTCTGTTGTCATAGCGAAAGCTGGTGAAGGGCTGTGCGCACCGGGGGGCGCTGTTTCAAAAGAAGAGATTGTGCGCCCTGCGGCAGGGTGCTTTGCGGGCCCATCAAGCCCCTGGACAATCTCGGTTTAAGCGCAGGCGGGCCATTGCCCGGAAAATACGCAGCCAGCACGGCCGAGCGCTGCACCCACCATGCCCCGCACACACCTTAGGAACCCCATGCCCGAAACCCGGTTTGAAATTGCCCAGATGCACACCCAAGACGACGCCGACGCCGTCATGTTTGAACTGCAAGACCTGCCCTGCGTCAACATGGCCGACGTGGACCTGCCCAAACGCCAAGCCTGGGTGAGCCACACCAACATGATCGCTGCCGAGGACATTGCGGCCAAGCTGGAAGAAGCTGGCTTCAGTGCCATTTTGATTGAAGGCTAAGGCTAAGGCTAAGGCGAAGATTGCCTCAACAGCTGAAAGCCGGGCGGTTCAGTCTTCCAACACCCGCACCTTCACGCTCTTGCCCTTGATGCGGCCCGCGTTCAGGCGGCTAGCCATCTGCTGGGCCAGAGCGCGGTCCACCGCCACATAAGTAGACCACTCGTTCACATTGATCTTGCCTACCTGCTCGCGGGTGTAGCCCAGGTCGGCGGTGAGCGCGCCCAACACATCGCCAGGGCGAATCTTCTCTTTGCGCCCGCCCTGGATGTGCAGCGTGGCCATGGGCGGCACCAGCGGGCCTTTGCCGGTGGGCGTGAGTTCGTCCAGCTTGTGCCATGCCGACTCGCGGCCCTGCAATTGCTCAATCTTGCCCACCGAACCCATCTCGTTCATGCTCGCCAGGTTCAGCGCCAAGCCGCTTTCGCCAGCGCGCCCGGTGCGGCCAATGCGGTGAATGTGCACCTCCGCGTCGGGCGTCACGTCCACGTTGATTACCGCCGCCAAGCTGGCAATGTCCAGCCCCCGCGCGGCCACGTCCGTGGCCACCAGCACCGAACAGCTCTTGTTCGCAAAGCGCACCAACACCTGGTCGCGCTCGCGCTGCTCCAGTTCGCCAAACAGCGCCAACGCGCTGAAACCCTGCGCCTGCAACACGGCCACCAAATCTCGGCACTGCGCCTTGGTGTTGCAAAACGCCAGCGTGCTCGCTGGGCGAAAGTGCAGCAGCAAACGGCTCACCGCGTCCAGCCGCTCGTTCTCGCTCACCTGGTACCAGCGCTGCTCAATCTGCCCGCCCGCGTGCTGCGCCTCCACCGTCACCGTGACCGGATCGCGCATGAACTGCGCGCTCAGCTTCGCAATGCCCTCGGGGTACGTGGCCGAAAACAGCAGGGTTTGCCGGGTTTTGGGGCACTGCCGCGCCACCTTCACAATGTCGTCAAAAAAGCCCATGTCCAACATGCGGTCCGCCTCGTCCAGCACCAGCGTGTTCAGGGCGTCGAGCTGCAGGCTGCCGCGCTCCAGGTGGTCCATCAGCCGCCCGGGTGTGCCCACCACAATGTGTGCGCCGTGCTCCAGCGTGGCCAACTGCCCGCGCAGCGGCACCCCGCCACACAGCGTCACCACCTTGATGTTGTCTTCAGCCCGCGCCAGCCGCCGAATTTCGGTCGTCACCTGGTCGGCCAGCTCCCGCGTGGGGCACAACACCAGCGTTTGCACCGCAAAGCGGCGCGGGTTCAGGTTGGCCAGCAGCGTCAGCGCAAACGCCGCCGTCTTGCCGCTGCCGGTTTTGGCCTGCGCAATGATGTCTTTGCCCAGCAAAGCCGCCGGCAAACTGGCCGCCTGAATGGCCGTCATGCTGAGGTAGCCCAGCTGTTGGAGGTTGGCCAACATGGCCGGGCTGAGCGGCAACTGGCTGAAAGAGAGGGCGGCGGTTGCCGGGGTGGAGGAGGTCGGGGTAGCAGAGGTCATGCGGGATTATCCGGGTTTGGGGTGCGGTGGGGCTTAGTGAGTGCGGTTTTCGGGGTCTGTAGGGCTCGCCCCGAGCACTGGCAGGTGGTGCTTCACGGTTTCAATTTGATCTTCCCCCTTCGCCCCCCGCGATGAAGCAATACGTGATGGTTAGGGATGCTCTGAAAAACCCATCACGAAGCGTGCTATACGCCCGACGGTTTTTCGCTTAGTGATATTTCGCGCGACGTGACCCAGTTCGAGCCTGAATTTGCACCCGATTTGCCCTATTTGGGGCCGATTGCAGGCCTTTGACCCGTTTTGGCGAAGCCTTTGCAGGCTTTCAGGCGCACTCATGCCTGCGCACCCATCAGTTTGTGGCGAACCATCCACAGGTTGGACAGAGCAAACAGCGTCTTGAGCTGCAGAGTGTTCTTCTTCAGCCCCCGGTAGCGCACCTTCGCAAATCCGAACTGGCGCTTGATCACCCGAAACGGGTGCTCCACCTTGGCGCGAATACCGGCCTTGATCTTCTCGACTTGGTCGATCAATGCATCCGAAGGCTTGTTCTCTTTGTCCAATTTCTTGCGCTTGCCTGGGCGCATGGCCACATGCCATTTGTGGCAGGTCTTGGCATCCGGGCGCTTGTCTGCGCCTTGGTAGCCTGCGTCACCGAACACGTCTGTCTCCTGTCCGTGCAGCAAACTGTTGCCCTCGGTGACATCGGCCACATTGCCCGAGGTACCTCGCACGGTGTGCACCAGACCCGAGTCGGCGTCCACGCCGATATGGGCTTTCATGCCAAAGTGCCATTCGTTGCCTTTTTGGCTCGAATGCATCTCGGGGTCTCGCGCTTTGGCTTTGTTCTTGGTAGAGCTGGGTGCTGGGATGAGGGTGGCATCCACGGCGGTGCCCACTTTGAGCAGCAAGCCGCGCTGCTCCAGCAGTTCATTGACGGTCCTCAGGATCTGGTCGGCCAGCTTGTGCTTCTCCAGCCTGTGACGGAATCGAAGAATGGTGCTCTCATCAGGCAGTCGGCCAAAGGCGCTCAACTGGGCGAATTCGCGGTACAGCGGTGTATCGAAGAAGGCTTCTTCCATGGCCGGGTCCGACAGGCTGAACCACTGCTGCATGAAATGCACACGCAGCATGGTTTCCAAGGCGAAAGGCGGGCGTCCGTTGCGTCCCTCGCTGTAGTACGGGGCGATGAGCTCAACCAAAGCAGCCCAGGGAACCACGGTGTCCATCTGCTGCAAAAACGCCTGTTTGCGGGTGCGCCGCGTGCTCAGGTTCAGGTCAAAGCTGCTTTGTTTCATGGTTATTGAGTTTGCTGCACCGTGCTTACGCCTGCCATACCTTGAGGGAGGTTTTGCAGAGTTTCCCTAGAATATTCGTCGTAAATGTCGTTATAGAATCTATATAAAAATCAACGACTTGAAAGGTTTTTACTGTTGACAAGATATTTTCACCGTCATAAAATTCAGGCTCAATTTTCTTTTTTGGAGTAAACATGAAGTCACTAACCTTAAAAAACGTCTTTCCACCTGCCCCTGGGGAAAAACCGGCTGATGCCTGTAAGTTGCAAAGCGGGTACGCACGCTAAAGATAGCATCTAAGCAAATAACAAAAGCGCCTTTATGGCGCTTTTGTTATTTATTTTAAAAATGGAGGATGGATTATGCAATTCAATTTATTGAGGCTGCTGTCTAATAGCGGTAGGCGGTATATTTTTGATGCGTTGAGTAATCATATTTACGAGTTAGATGTTGATGATGATTGGGATTTAATTACTCCTGAGGATCTTGGTTACGAAAGTGATATAAGAGTAAATTCGCTAAAACTTACTGGATCAAAGGCTGATCCATTAACGAGTGCAAAAACGCTAATTATTGAGCTTACAGAAAGTTGCAATATAAGATGCACTTACTGTGTTTTTGATGAGGCTGATTCATCAGAGAGAAATCATAGCGAGAAATTTATGACTGCTGAGTCGGCTTATCATGCAGTTGATGAGTTTGTTAAAAGAACAAGCGGTGAAGAATGCTATTTGGTTTTCTATGGTGGGGAGCCTTTGCTCAGATTTTCGACAATGAAGGAAATCGTTCATTATGCTCAAGTTGCTTCAAATGATAAATTTAAATTTTCATTTACTACAAATGGGATTTCTTTAACTTCTGAAAAGTTTGAATTTTTAATTAGAAATGATTTTAAAGTAACAGTTAGTATTGATGGTCCTGATTTTATTCATGATAAAAGACGGGTTACGAAAGGTGGGAGGGGAACTTTTTCGTTAGTGCAAAAAAATTTGCAAGATTTGCAAAAATATAATCCTAATTATTATTCAAATAGTGTTGATTATAATACGGTTATTTCTGATTTTGAAGATGTCATTCACATCAATAAATTTTATCGAGATAATAGTTTGTTTGGTAGGGATAAGGTGCGATTTTCTCCGGAAATCTCAGTTGGGTTGAATGTCGATCGTAAAATATCGCAAAGCGTTGGCAGCGATGAGTTGAGGAGTGCTTTGGTTGATAAAAGACCAGTATATTTTAAGTCGAATCCAAATGGGTATGAGTGGGATTTAGATCCTGTGCAGGACGCATTTATTGGTAATATTTTAAAAAAAATTAATCATCGGGATTTGGGTTCTTTGGCAATTGACGGAAAAAAAATATGTATACCGTTTGCAAATAGAACCTACATTAGGGTTGATGGTTCTATTCAATTTTGCGAGCGTATTCAAAATTATAAGATAAAAAAATCAGTTGATGATATGGTGGTTTTTTCCAAAAAAATTAATGACGAGTTTATTGATTTTAAATTTGACTCCTGTAGTAAATGTTTTGCATATAATTTTTGTGATATGTGTCCGGCATCTTTTGTTGTAAATGGAGCTTTGAGTAAGGAGTTGTCTGAAATTAAATGTTTGAATTTTCGCGATAATTTTAAACGAGCAATGTTAATTTATATTAATTCAATGGAGCTTCGGGAGGGTGTGTGATTACAGTAAATGATTTGCAAGATTTTCATCCCGATATTTGGAATTCATTAGGTTGTATTTTTGGCGGCAAGAGCAAAATGCCTTGCTTGTTTGCAACAGCCTCTTTTTCCAAGGCTGTTATGTATTTTGTTGTGGTTGATAGGTTGGATGAAGTAGTTGATCGTTTGCGAAATGATTTGATTGAATTTAGTTTAAAAATGAAAAATGCTCATGGTTTATCAGAAAAATCATACAGCACGATTGTTCTTGTATCAAAAGAGCCATTGAGTGCATTGTCTGCTGAAGGAGATTTTATAGAGAAGTTGTTGATTGATCTACATGCTGTAGATCCTTGTCAATGGCCAGAAGGTAAAACAAAAAATATGAATGATCAAGATTTTGAATTTTACTGGAACGGTGTGTCTTGGTTTCCAATATTGTTGCATAATACACATAAAGAAATTATAAGGTTGTCTGATTTTCTTATGATAGGTTTTCAGTTGGGGAGTATTTTTGATTTTAATAAGATGGAAAGAAAGTCATTTTATGAGGCTATGCGGAGTTCAATTCATTCAAAGATTTCGAGTGCATATTTGGGGGATTTGCCATTTTATTTGACTAATAAATCTTCGGGTAAAAATATTTGTCAATTTTCTGGTTTTGATAGGGCTGAGCATGATTCATGTTATCAATATCCAACGCTTTTATGAATGGTTCGGCAAAAAGAAAATGAGTAAAAAATG
>JAUXXN010000261.1 GCA_030684755.1 Hydrogenophaga sp. | reverse complement strand
TGCCTGCGCATGAAGCCCGAGGGCCTGAGCAAGCGGCCCTGGACGCTGTTTCGCTCGGACTGTCCGGAGGACACGGTGGAGTTGGATGTGCAACCGGTGCTGTGGGCCAACCACACCGACACCTTGCTCGGAGCCACGCTGGGCGGTGCGGGCATTTCGGCCACGCCGGTGGAAATCGCCGCGCCGCACCTGGCCAGCGGCGCGCTGGTGCGGGTGCTCAGCCCCTGGATCGCCGGGCGTTTCACGCTGTACGCGGCACTGCCCAGCCGCAAGTTCATGCCCCAGCGCAGCCGCGTGTTTTTGGATTACCTGGGCGTGGAAACACAACGTTCGGTGCTGACCGCTCTGGCCGCCTGCGAGGCTTGCTGATAGCTGCCACATCCAGGCTTGAGACCACCACACTGTATGCCAGCGCACCGATGCACCCGGGTCAAGGCGCCAAAATTGGCTGCGTGCCCAAACGCCCTGCCCCACCGACCCAATCCCTGCCGCTGCTGCCCTTGACCGAGGTGCCTGCATTGCTGAGCGCCGCAGCGCGCGCTTGGCTGGACGATCGTGCACCCACCCTGGGCGCCGCACTGGCTTACTACACCCTGTTTTCAATGGCGCCGGTGCTGTTGATCGCCATCGCGGTGGCCGGTGCCGTGTTCGGGGCCGACACCGCACGCACGGAAATCCTGGCCCAGTTGCAGTCGCTGCTGGGCACAGAAGGTGCAGCCGCTGTGGCGGCGCTGCTGGACAACACCCAGCGCAGCGGCCAGTCTGGTTGGGCGATGGCGATCGGTGCGTTGCTGCTGGTGGTGGGCGCCACCACGGTCTTCGCCGAACTGCAAGATTCTTTGGACCACATCTGGCGTGTTGACACCCAGCGCACCGGCGGCACCCTGTGGCAACTGCTGCGCACGCGTTTGTTGTCATTCGGCCTGGTGCTGGGCGTGGGCTTCCTGCTCATGGTGTCGCTGGCGGCCAGCGCCGCACTGGCCGCTTGGGCGCGCTGGTGGGCGCCCTTGTTCGGCCAAAGCGCGGACCTGTTGATACTGGTGAATGTGGTTCTGAACTTCGCCCTCACGGCCGTGTTGTTTGCCGCTATCTACAAGTGGATGCCCAAGGCCCGCATCGGCTGGCGCGACGTGGTGTTGGGCAGCTTGCTCACGGCTGCGCTGTTCACGGCCGGCAAGGCCGCCATCGGCTGGGTCATCACACAAAGCGGCGTGGCCGCAGGCTTTGGTGCGGCCAGCGCCATCGTGGGCACGATGGTGTGGATCTACGCTGCGGCCCAGGTTTTTTTGTATGGGGCCGAACTGACTTGGCTGCTGTCACAGCGGCGGGCTCGGCACATGGCGGCACCGGTTGAAGCGCCGACCGTCGGCTGACGCACCACCGAAGGTGGAACGGATTCTGGATCTATGGGCAACCAAGACAACGGGGCAAATCCAGCCACGAGACCGCACGTGGACGCCATTCAAGCATACTGCCGTGCTGTTTCCCTATCCGGTTGCATCTGGGTTCTGTATCTACCCGACCCTGTTTTTAGAAACAACCTCAACACCCATCCCTCGAAAAAAGCCATGAGATTCCTACACACCATGCTGCGCGTCGGCAACCTCCAACGCTCTATCGACTTCTACACCCAGGTTCTGGGCATGCAATTGCTACGTACCTCTGAAAACCCAGATTACAAATACTCGCTGGCGTTTCTGGGGTTTGAAGGTGGCAACCCCGGTCAGGCCGAAATTGAGCTCACCTACAACTGGGGCACCGAAAGCTACGAAATGGGCACCGCTTACGGCCACATTGCGCTGGGCGTGCTAGATGCCTACGCCGCCTGCGAAAAAATCAAGGCAGCGGGCGGCAACGTGACGCGCGAGGCGGGCCCGGTCAAAGGCGGCAGCACCATCATTGCCTTCGTGACGGACCCCGACGGTTACAAGATCGAATTGATACAACGCGCCGACACCCAGACCGGCCAGGGCCTGCGCTGACCCGCCAAGACCCTCCGAACCCCACAAAAAAAACCTGGCATTGCCAAGTTTTTTTGTGGCTCGAAACGGTGCAGTTCAGTCCGCAATGGTCACTTCCACACGTCGTGCTTCGGCGTTGCTGTCCGTCATGTCTGGCATGGCCTCGGGCTTCTTGAGTTCCAAACGACTCTCAGCAACACCCGCCCCCAACAGCACCGCACGAACCGAAAGCGCGCGTTGCTTGGCCAGTTCGGCGTTCATGGCTGGGTTGCCCGTGGCATCGTGAAAGCCCGAAAGTACCAGCCGCTTGCCTGCTTTGGCCGCTGAGATGGCCTCACCCAGCGCATTCAGAGCCCCCGGAGCGAGGTCGGCTTGACCAGAAGCGAAGTAAAACTTCACCACACCGTTGTCGACCACCACACTGGCATCGTCGGCCACGGCCACCGGGGTCGGAGCAGCCGCTTGCACAGCGGGTCCCCCGACAACAGGTGCAGGTGCAAATGAAACTCCGCTGCGGGCTTGGTGAATGCCCACACCCAGTGCCAAGCCGAGGGCCAGCCCAATGGCAGCGATCAAGACCACCGCCACCACCTGAAGTTCCGGGTCGTTGAGTTGGGAAGACATGGGCGACACTCCGTGAAAAAATAACGAACAACCAAACCCCTTTTCATAGGGAAAACCCATCAGCCCAATGCGCGCAAATGACCAACGAACCCTGTTTTGGATTCTAAATG
>JAUXXN010000260.1 GCA_030684755.1 Hydrogenophaga sp. | reverse complement strand
CCCGGTGTTGCGGGCGTGGTCGTCGGTGTTGCCGACCAGGGCGTTGAAGGCCATGCGTTTCCACAGCTCGGCCAGTTGCGCTTGCAGGCGCTCGGCGTGGTCGGGCGCCGTAGGGCGGGTCCAGATGCGCAGGCGGTCGGCCAGGGCCAGGTACGAGCGTTCCGGGTCGCCCCGCGTGGCGTCCAGCCGCAGGCGCAGGGCGGTGTGGGCGCTGGCGTAGAGCTTTCGCGTGGGCTTGAAGGGGTCACCGTCGCGGTCAAAGCGGCAGACCATCAACACCTGGTGCGCGCCAAAGGTGTGCAGCTTCACGCAGGCCACGTGCAGGCCGGCCTGTTCGGCCAGGCGCATGGTGACGAATTCGCGTGCGGGCATGGCGGGCCTGTCACCGCGGGCCTGCATCTTCACCAGCCACAACCGCCCTTCGTGCACCAGCGTGGCCTTGGGGCGTTCACCGCCGGCGCTGGTGTCCAGGTCGTGGTGGATGCGGCGCAGGGCGCGGCTGGCGGGTTCGTGGGCATCCAGCGCCTGCGTGAGCTGCTGCAGGTCGACCAGGCTTTTGGGGCGCCACTGCAGTTTGCGTTCGATGTCGTGGCAGGCCTCGATGGCGCCCACGCCGTCGGGCACGCCGCGTTCCAGCAGTTGCAGCGCGTCCAGGTGGTCGCCGTGAATGGCCTTGAGGCGGTCTTCGCCGTAACCGGCGGGCTTGGCATCGCGCACCACGCCGGGCAGGCCGTCGGCACCGAGCACGGCGGTACCCCGGGACGAGCGCGACAGCCGCAGTTCCACCGGGTCCAGCGCCTGCGCGCCTTCGGTCTGGAGGTAGTCCGGGCGGTAGACGAAGCGCGCGCCGACGCCGTGGACCAGTTCGCCCGCACGGGTCGGTTCGTTGCGCCCTGGCAGCCAGACCCAGACCGGCGTGACCACCGTCATGGCGCCCTCAGCTGGCGTTCGGCGTAGGCCAGGGTTTCGGGGTCGTGGCGCGGATCGAGCAGTTGACCCACCTGACCCAGCAGGCCCAGGGCCTGGAGCACCTTCAAGAAGTTGGCTATGGCCACGCCTTCGGCGCCGGCTTCCAGGGCGCGGACGGTGGACGTGGAGACGTCAGACAGATGGCCCAGCTGTTCCTGCGTCAGCCCGCGCAGTTTGCGGGCCAGCGTGAGCCTCACGCCCAGGTCTTGCAGCGCACCGCTCACCATCACGGGGGCAGAGCGGGCAGGCGGGGTGTTGCGGGGGGCAGGGGTGGCGCGAAGCATGACAATATTCTAGGTGGATTTGTTGTTATCACAACGAAATCAGGTATGAAAACATCGTCAAGACAACGAAAAAACCTTAGATAACCAACCACCTCCAACGCACAAGCCGCCGTCAACCCGCCCGTGATCACCTGATTCCCTGCCTCCAGCTGCTGATCGAAAGCGGCCAGCTCCCGCGCTAGCCGTGCCACCGCGCCCAGCGGGCAGCCTCGGAGGTCATGCCACCTCGCGCTGCCCCCGCGCATCCCGCTCGCGCACCATCGTCATGGCCGTGTCTTCAATCATGTCTTCCTGCCCACCCACCATCTTCTTGCGGCCCAGTTCGACCAGGATGTCGCGGGCCGACAGGCCGTATTTGACGGCGGCGCGTTTGGCGAACAGCAGGAAGCTGCCGTACACACCCGCGTAGCCCAGCGTGAGTGCGTCGCGGTCGATGCGGATGGGGAAATCCATGATCGGCACCACCAGGTCTTCGGCCACGTCCTGGATCTTCCACACGTCCACGCCGGTGGTTACTCCAAGGCTCGGACCCATGCGGTCGAGCACGGCGACCAGCACTTCCATGGGCGTGTTGCCCGCGCCCGCGCCCAGCCCGGCGGCGGCGGCGTCGATGCGGGTGGCGCCGCATTCGATGGCGGCGATGCTGTTGGCGATGCCCATGGCCAGGTTGTGGTGGCCGTGAAAGCCCAGCTCGGTCTCGGGCTTGAGTGCGTCGCGCACCGCCTGCAGCCGCGCTTTCACATCGCCCGGCAGCATGTAGCCCGCCGAATCGGTGATGTAGATGCAGTTGGCGCCGTAACCTTCCATCAGCTTGGCTTGTTTCACCAGGCCCTCGGGGCTGTTCATGTGGGCCATCATCAGAAAGCCCACGGTGTCCATGTCCAGCCCGCGTGCGTAGCTGATGTGTTGCTCCGACACGTCGGCCTCGGTGCAGTGGGTGGCCACGC
>JAUXXN010000258.1 GCA_030684755.1 Hydrogenophaga sp. | reverse complement strand
ATGGTTTAAAGGTGTAGCTGGAGAGTTTGCCGTCAATTCGTCTGTAAAACTTCTACTTGATAAAGAAAAATACCATCTAATCAAAAATGTGACTCTGCCAACAGAAGATGGAAGTACGCAGATTGATCACATTATTGTTTCTGAATTTGGTGTATTTGTGGTTGAAACTAAAAACATGAAAGGGTGGATATTTGGGAGTCCCAATCAGAAAACATGGACTCAAAAAATTTATAAGCATTCTAATAAATTTCAGAACCCATTGCATCAGAATTATAAGCACTTAAAAACCCTTGAGACACTGCTCGGGCTGACTGAGCAGCAGTTGCATTCGGTAATTGTATTTATTGGGGATAGCACATTTAAAACTGAAATGCCTGAAAATGTAACCTATGGTGGAGGATATGCACGGTATATTAAATCAAAAATTACACCGGTTCTAACAGCCTCGCAAGTTGTAGAAATTACGAAAAAAATAGAGCAAGGAAGACTTGCAGCATCATTTAAAACAAATCGTGAACATGTTAGGCATGTAAAAAATATTTTCGCCGAAAAGGAAAATAGCAATGTTCCGAGTTGCCCGAAATGCGGCAGTACGATGGTTCTTCGGGAAACGAAGCAAGGTCAAAATGTTGGTATGAAATTTTGGGGTTGCACAAAGTTTCCTCAATGCAGAGGGACTATGAATATCAGATAGCCGTTTGAAGGCCAGCTGCGGGAACCGCTCGAATACATGTACCACCCGTTCTGAGTTCTACCCCTCCCAGCCTGTGGCAAACTGCAACCCGTTCTCAGTTTCTAGGCACCAACAGGTGCCATTTTTTCGCTATGCAAAAAATCATCGCGCAGATCGCGCAAGAAATCCGGGTTGGGGCGCACCAGGTGCAGGCGGCGGTGGAGCTGCTGGACGGCGGGGCCACGGTGCCGTTCATTGCCCGCTACCGCAAAGAGGCCACGAACGGGCTGGACGATATTCAGCTGCGTGAGCTGGAGGCGCGGCTGGGCTACCTGCGCGAGCTGGAAGACCGGCGCGGCGCGGTGCTCAAGGCCATTGACGAGCAGGGCAAGCTGACCGACGCGCTGCGCGCCGCCATTGCTGCCGCGCCCACCAAGCAAGAGCTGGAAGATATTTACCTGCCGTTCAAGCAAAAACGCCGCACCAAGGGGCAGATTGCCCGCGAATGCGGCTTGGAGCCGCTGGCCGACAAGCTGTTTGCCGACCCGACGCTGGACC
>JAUXXN010000156.1 GCA_030684755.1 Hydrogenophaga sp. | reverse complement strand
CCCCGGGCGCGCGAGCGCATGGCCTCGTCCCAAGGCGGCCAGCCGGTCACCGAAGTGATCATTCAGGAAGGCGTGCTGACCAACGAACGCATCAACGCCGCCGTGGCCGAACCGGTGGTCTACATGATGGACCGCTACGTGGTGGGCGGGTTTTACCGCGTGCACGCCGAGCGCGGTGTGGATGAAAACCTCAACGCTCCTGGCTCGCGTTTTGTGCCCCTCGCGTTTGAGCAAAGCGCGCAACTGCCACAGCCCGGCGTGAAGCCCGGCGCCAGCGTGCCCAACCGCTTCTACATGTACGGCGTGATTGGCCGCCTGGCCATGTTGGCGGCCAGCTATGAGCTGGAAGCGACCGACCCGGACGCCGAAGTCTATGAATGACCCCCGCGCCGCGCCGGTGGCGCGTCACCCCCTTCCAGGGGGCAACACCTGCGGCCTGGCAAAGCCAGTTCCGCGGTGTTCTTGGGTGAGGCCCTCGCGCCGGTGAGGGCCAGGCGCCAGGCATGGCTTGGTTCCAGCGGCACAATCGTGCGATGCAGTTTTTTCGTGACCTGAACCTCTCGGCCGCCACGGCCGGTTTTGTGGCGGTGCTGGTGGGGTTCACCAGCTCGGTCGCCATTGTGTTTCAGGCGGCGCTCTCGTTTGGCGCCACTCCCGAGCAGATCACCTCCTGGATGTGGGCGCTGGGGCTGGGCATGGGTTTGTGTTCGGCCATTCCTTCGCTGGTGCTCAAGCAGCCGGTCATGGTGGCGTGGAGCACGCCGGGGGCGGCCGTGCTGGCCACGGCTGGGCTGGCTGGCGGTTTCACCATGCCGCAGGCGGTGGGGGCCTTCATGGCGTGTGCGGCGCTGATTGTGCTGGTGGGTGCCACGGGCTGGTTTGAACGCGCCATGAACCGCATTCCCATGGCCCTGGCTTCGGCCTTGCTCGCGGGTGTGCTGGCGCGCTTTGGCCTGCAAGCCTTTGCCGCCGCACAAACGGCCTTGCCGCTGGTGGTGCTGATGCTGCTGGCTTACCTGGTGGGCCGGCGCTGGTTGCCGCGTTACGCGGTGCCAATCACGCTGGCCGTGGCAGTGGCCTATGTGGTGGCCCGGGGGCAGTTCAACGGCGGCGCGGTGTCGTTTGCGCTGGCGCGCCCGGTGTTCACCATACCCGAGTTCACCTTGGCGGCGCTGGTGGGTCTGGCTTTGCCGCTGTTCATCGTGACCATGGCTTCGCAAAACCTGCCGGGGGTGGCCGCCATACGCGCCGCCGGGTACGACATGCCGGTTTCCCGGATCATCACCATGACGGGCCTGGCCACGCTGGTGCTCGCACCCTTTGGTGCTTTTGCGCTCAACCTCAGCGCCATTACCGCAGCCATTTGCATGGGGGAAGAAGCGCACCCGGACAAGAGCAAGCGCTACACCGCCGCCGTGGCTTGTGGTGCGTTGTACGTGTTGATCGGCCTCTTTGGTGCGGCCATCACCGGGTTGCTGATGGCGTTCCCGAAAGAGCTGGTGCTGGCCATTGCCGGGCTGGCGCTGCTGGGCAGCATCGGCGGTGGCCTGCACGCTGCGCTGCGCGACGACAGCCACCGCGAAGCCGCACTCATCACCTTTCTCGTCACGCTCAGCGGCGTCGTCATTGTCGGTATCGGTTCTGCCTTCTGGGGCGTGGTCGCCGGCGCGTTGGCGCTGTTTGTGCAACAGTACGGGGCTGCCCGCAATGCCTCTTGAACGCAACATGAACATTCTTTTCGTCGCCGATCCCATTGAATCCTTCAAGATCTACAAGGACACCACCTTTTCCATGATGCGTGAGCTGCAAAAGCGCGGCCACCGCGTGGCCAGCACCGAGCCGCGTTTCATGAGCTGGCGCAGCGGCCAGCCCGTGATGGCGCAGGTTCGCCACCTGCAGCTCACCGGCCATGCCGTCGACTGGACC
>JAUXXN010000254.1 GCA_030684755.1 Hydrogenophaga sp. | reverse complement strand
GAACACCAGCAAGCCCGCGCAACAGCCAAGGCCTGACCAGGACGCAACCCATGAAACTCTGCGGATTCGACGTTGGCCTAGACCAGCCCTTTTTTTTGATCGCGGGCACCTGCTCCATCGAAGGGCTGCAGATGTCCATCGACGTGGCAGGCCAACTCAAGGAAGTCTGCACCACCCTCGGCATTCCGCTGATTTACAAAGGCTCGTTCGACAAAGCCAACCGCTCATCGGGCACCAGCCAACGCGGTGTGGGCCTGGAAGCGGGGCTGAACATTCTGAGTGAGGTGCGCCGCCAGCTGGGCCTGCCGATCCTCACCGACGTGCACGACACGTCCCACGTGGCCGAGGTGGCCAGTGTGGTGGACATGCTGCAAACCCCCGCCTTTCTGTGCCGCCAGACCGACTTCATCCGCGCCGTGGCGCAGTCGGGCAAGCCTGTCAACATCAAGAAAGGCCAGTTCCTAGCCCCCTGGGACATGACCAACGTGATCGACAAAGCCCGCGCCGCTGCGCGCGAGGTGGGCTTGTCGGAAGACCGTTTTCTGGCCTGCGAACGCGGCGTGAGTTTTGGCTACAACAACCTCGTGGCAGACATGACCAGCTTGGCCGAGATGCGCAAGTCCGGCGCGCCGGTGGTGTTTGACGTGACGCATTCGGTGCAAAAGCCGGGCGGCTTAGGCGCAGTAAGCGGCGGTGCCCGCGACATGGTGCCGGTGCTCGCCCGCGCCGGTGTGGCCGCTGGCGTGGCGGGTCTGTTCATGGAAACACACCCCAAGCCCGCCGAAGCTTGGTCCGATGGCCCCAACGCCGTACCGCTCAAGCACATGAAGGCGCTGCTGGAAACGCTGGTGGCGCTGGACGCTGTCACCAAAAAGAACCCGTTGCTGGAGAACGATTTTTCATGAGTGCTTACATCATTGCGGACGTGACCGTCACCAACGAAGACCAGATGAAGCTGTACCGTGAGTGGAGCACGCGCGCCATGCAGGAGCACGGCGCCGAGGTGCTGGTGCGCGGTGGCCGCCTAGAGCCGCTGGAAGGCGACTGGAACCCGCAGCGCATCGTGGTGCTGAAGTTCGGCAGCCTGGCCGCAGCGCGGGCTTATTACGATTCTGAAACCTACACCCAAGCGCGCCAGGTGCGCGAAGGCGCCGGTTCGATCCGCATGGTGGCCGTAGAGGGGGTATGACCCCCTGGGCCGCTTCGGTCCAATTCCTTCTTTTCAATTGTTTTTCTCAGTACCAAAGGTAGACAACATGAGTGCAATCGTTGACATCGTCGGCCGCGAAATTCTGGACAGTCGCGGCAACCCCACTGTTGAATGTGACGTGCTGCTGGAAAGCGGCGTCATGGGCCGCGCCGCCGTGCCGTCGGGTGCGTCCACCGGTTCGCGCGAAGCCATTGAGCTGCGCGACGGCGACAAGAGCCGCTACCTGGGCAAAGGCGTGCTCAAGGCCGTGCAACACATCAACACCGAAATCTGCGAAGCCGTGTTGGGCCTGGACGCCGCCGAGCAAGCGTTTCTGGACAAGACCCTGATCGACCTCGACGGCACCGACAACAAAGGCCGCCTAGGCGCCAACGCCATGCTGGCGGTTTCCATGGCCGTGGCCCGCGCCGCCGCCGAAGAGGCTGGCCTGCCGCTGTACCGCTACTTCGGTGGCATGAGCGCCGTGCAAATGCCGGTGCCCATGATGAACGTCATCAACGGCGGCGAGCACGCCAACAACAACCTTGATCTGCAAGAGCTGATGATCATTCCCGTGGGCGCGCCGAGCTTTCGCGAAGCCCTGCGCTGGGGCGCCGAGGTGTTCCACGCGCTCAAGAAGATCCTGCATGACCGTGGCATCAGCACGGCCGTGGGCGACGAAGGCGGCTTTGCCCCGAGCGTGGAAAACCACGAAGCCGCGATCCAGATGATTCTGGAAGCCATCGACAAGGCTGGCTACACCGCCGGGGAACAGATTGCCCTGGGCCTGGACT
>JAUXXN010000244.1 GCA_030684755.1 Hydrogenophaga sp. | reverse complement strand
CTCTCGCCAACCTGATTCCATATCCATATCAACCGTGCACTTTGTCGGCTTCGCTTGGCGTACGTTTGTACTGTCTGCGTTTCGCCTTCGCGTTCACGATTGATCTGGAAACGGAATGAGCGGGTCTGGCTCAGGCCGAATCGCTCCCCCAGGGCAGCATGAGGGTGAGCGTGAGCAGGCGGGTGAATTCCGGCTGGAACTGGTCGATGATGCGTTGCGGCTCGGGGCACAGGGTGCTGTCGGCAATCACGCCAAATTGCACGCCGCCGCCGTAGCTCAGAATCGACACTCCCAAGCCTACTGTGCCGGTTTGTGGCACCCAGAACATGGTTTGTTCCAGTGTGGAGCCGCACAGCTTCATCTTGCTGGTGGGCCCGGGCACGTTGGTCATCACGGCGGTGGTTTTGCGGCCAAACAGACTCAGCAGCGCGTCTTGCGCGGGCTTGACCAGCAGCCCCGCCACCGAAAGCAAGCCAAACGTCAGCAGCGGTTGCAAGCTGCCTTTGAGTCCGTTCATGCGCGAACGCACCACAAACACCCGCTCCACCGGGTTGTCGGTGCCAATCGGCAGCACCAGCGGCACCAGCCCAAATTGGTTGCCGAGTTTCCAGGCGTCCTCCATGGGGCGCAGGTTGATCGGCACCATGGCCCGGATTTCCTGGCCCGCCGGGTTGTCGCCCAGCGCTTTCAGATAAGCCCCAATGGCCCCGGCCACGCAGCTCAGCAGCACGTCGTTGACCGAACAGTTCAGCGCTTTGCCAATGGCTTTCACCTCATCCAGCGGAATGGGTTCGCACCAAGCCACCCGCTTGTGCTGGCCCGGCTGGCCTTTAAGCCGGGTGGGCGAGTCGTCGGGCATCAAGGCCAGCGCAGCCAAGTCGTTGGCCAGTTGGCCGCCCATGCGGGCAAGGTCCACAGCGTGGCCCCAGGTTTCGCTCAGGCTTTGTTTCGGCTCCGCCAGCATGGCCAGCGATTTTGCAGCACCGCCCCCCGCCACATCCAGTGCCCGTGCGGTCAGGTTGCCCAGTGGGCGGATCAAACTGTCGGCCAGCCAGTCTTCTGCACTGTCCAGACCAGAGCGGGTCGATTGTTTTTTCTGGCGTTGCGGGGGCAGGGCGCCGCCATCAACCAAGCTCATCATCACGCTGATGAGGGCGATGCCGTCGGCAATGCAGTGGTGGATGCGCGCAATCAGCGCCGATCCCCCGCCGTACTGTTCAACCAACTCAAACCGCCACAGCGGGTGGTTGTGGTCCAGCGGCTGCATGGCGAGTTCGGCCACGCGCTCTTGCAGCGCATCTTGTTCGTTCTGGCCTTTCTGGCAGGTCAGAGAGTGGCTGACCACATGGCGGCTGAGATGAAAGTCGGGATCGTCCAGCCAGTGCGCGCCCGTGGCGTCTTGTCGTGCTGTTTGCACAAAGCGGCGGTAGGGCAGCATGCGTTCACGCACCCGCTCACTCAAGGCCGCGTGGCTGATGCCTGGCTGCAGAATCCACACGCCCACGATCATCATCAAGTTCGACGGTGAGTCCATGCGCAGCCAGGCGGTGTCCACCTTGCTCATGCGTTCACCTTCCAGCCCCAGTGTGGATGCCAGAGATTGCACGGCACTCGGCGGCGCAGCTGCACTGGTCTTTTTGCGCGGTACGGTCGATCGAACAGCCTGGGTTGGTGGGGTGGGCTTGGTGACCGCTGGGCGGTGGGTGTTTGCTGTGGCAACGCGCTGAACCATGTCATCTCCTGCTGCCTGCAACTTCCAGCGCCACCGGGCGGTGGGCCGGGGTGCGGCGGTTTGTGGGTGTTTGCGTCTATTTTGCCGCTTGCGCTGCCCGTAAGATACCGGGCCTGCCCTGATACCCGTGGAATTTTCTGCCGCTCAGGTCACTGTTTCATTACCTCTGGAGAAACCGCATGTCCGATCTTTCAACCCGTTTTGATGCCGCTGTTGCCAATTCCAAAAACCTCAGCGAGCGCCCAGACAACGCCACACTGCTGAAGCTGTATGCGCTGTACAAGCAAGCCACGGCAGGCGACAACACAGAGAAAAAACCCGGCTTCAGCGACATGGTGGGTCGCGCGAAATGGGATGCCTGGAACGGCCTGAAGGGCACCGCCAATGACGCGGCCATGCAGCAGTACGTGGAGTTGATCGAGTCTTTGAGCTGAGTTTTTTCGCGCGCGCAACTCCCTCGCAGGGGCTTATTTTTTCTTGCGCACGGGCGGCTTTTTCGCGGCCAGCAACTGGTCGAGATTTTTCACAATCTCCCCTTCAATGCGATCTTTGAACGCGCCGAGCAGAAAGCCCAGCTTGGCGTCCAGTTCAAAGTGGTCGGCCGACACCCGCAGCGTGCCATGCACGCCTGTGCGGGCAAATTGCACTTCGTCCAAGTCGTCACCTTCTTCGTAGGTGCAGCTCATATCGAAGTCTGCTTCGGCCTGCTCCGCCCATTTCCAGGCCACTTTGCGAGCACCGGTGAGGCCTAGGCTGTGATCGCGTCGGATGTGAATATCTGCCATGTGGGTTTCCGTCGGGTTGTGTTTCAGGGGCTGGCGGTTTGTGTGGGTAGCGCGGTGGATTCGGCTTTGAGCTGCTTCAAGGCCGCTTGCCGCGCCTCTTTGGGCTGCGATGCCAAGGCACGAACCGAATCATAAAACCGGTTGAAATCTCGGCCTTCGCGCTCAAAAAGCACCATGAACCCGGGCACCAGCTCGTCGTAGGCGGCTTGTGTACCCAAGGTGGCGTTGTTGGCGCGGGCCATCCAGGCGTCGTAGCCGGCAAAGCCACCCCAGCTGGTTTTTAGGGCGTCGTAGTCGCGACGAAGGGTGGCCATGACCTCCGCTTTGCGGCGCAGCTTCTCGTCGTCTGCGGCCTGGGTGTCTGCGTAAATGGCTTGCAGTTGCTCGCGCACGGCGCGGGTGAGGCTGCGAAATTGTTGGCGCCTAGCGTCGAACGCCTGGTAGGTTTCGCGTGCGCTGCCGCTGGCTTCTTGCGCCAGCCAGCGGGCGCCGCCCAGGCGCTCCACCGCCGTGGCAAACGATTCGTTGAACATGGTGTCGTCTTGCACATACACCACCTGGTGCGCCAGTTCGTGAAACAGCAGACGCGCCAACTCGCCCTCGGGGTAGCCAATGAAGGTGTTGAGCAGAGGGTCACCACCGGCCCAGTTCATCCAGCCCAGGGTGGAATATGCGGGCACGGGGTAGACGGCCACTTCCAGCGTGTCGGGCAGGGTGCGGGCGAAGGATTGGGCGTTGGCCTCGCTGAAATAGCCTCTGTAGCCTACGCAACCGGCCACCGGAAAGCACCAGGTGTGCAGCGTGAGCGACAGCGCCGGGGCGGCCACCACGTTGTAGACCGCTGCGCGTCGTTGCAGATCGGCATAGCGGTGGTAACTGGCGTTGTCGGGAAGGCCCAGCTCGGTCACGGCAAAGGCGCGCATGCGCTGGGCCAGCAGCAGGCGCTCTTTCAGCGCGGCGGGTGTTTGCGGGTCGGCCACCCAGTCGGACACGGGTCGGGCGGCGTTCATCAGGCGCAAATGCCCGGTGACCGATTGCCAGTAATAGCCCACGCCAATGTCGGTGCTGGCGCACCCCGTGAGGCTGAGCGCCACAGCCAGCAGCAGGGCGGTCGCAGCGCGCAGGCGCTGGGGGCGGCTGGGGTTCATGCCCTGCATCAGGCGTTCGGTGGCAGGGCTGCCACCTCCACCAAGCAGTCGTAAAACACCGGGCCATGGCCCATATCGGTCAGTTTTTGGCTGGTGACTTCGTTCACATTGGTGCCAAACGGCCCGAGCTTGCGCCACCACACGCCCAGGCCATTCACCACGCCGGAGCGGGCGCGGGCCGTCACTTTGGCTTTGCAGCGGTACTCGCCCCGGTCGTTGAGCACGCGCACCATCTGGCCGGTTTGGATGTTGCGCGCCTGTGCGTCGTCGGGGTGGATTTCGAGCAGTGGCTCACCTTCCATGTCGCGCAGGCTTTTCACGTTGACGAAGGTCGAATTCAAAAAATTGCGCGCTGGCGGCGAGATCATGGCCAGTGGGTAGTGCGGGCTGCTGCCTATCGGCTCGTGGTTGGGCAGGTGGTCGGGCAGGCCGTCCATGCCCTGCGCGGCCAACGCGGCGCTGAAGAAGGTGCAGCGGCCCGACGCGGTGGGAAAGCCGCCGTGGGCAAACGGTGCGTCGGGCAGGGGCAGCGTGGCGTAGCCGTGTTGCAGCAGTGCATCAAAGTCCACAGCGTCGCCAAACGCGGTGCGGCACAGACGCAGATCGTCGTCCAAAAAACACGGGTCGGTGAAGCCCATGCGCGCGGCCAGGGCGCGAAAAATGTCGGTGTTGGTGCGCGCTTGGCCCAGTGGGGCAATGGCCGGGCGGTTCAGCAACACGTCGGTGTGGCCGTAGCTCATGTGGATGTCCCAGTGCTCCAGCTGGGTGGTGGCGGGCAAGATGTAGTCGGCGTAATCGGCGGTGTCGGTCTGAAAATGCTCCAACACCACGGTAAAAAGGTCTTCACGCGCAAAGCCCTGCACCACCTTGCCTGACTCGGGCGCCACCGCCACCGGGTTGCTGTTGTAGACGATCAGCGCCTCAATCTGCGGGCCAAACTTGGGAGAAGCTGGGCGCAACAAATCGTCGCCAATGGTGCTCATGTTGACGGTTCGCGGCGTGCGCCCGGCCAGCAAATCGGGGCGGTGCAGGGCGTTGCGCTGCACCGGAAAATGCCCCGACGCCGACAACAGCAAACCCCCCGCCGGGTGCCGCCAAGCGCCCACCAGCGCGGGCAAACACGCAATGGCCCGCACCGCGTTGCCGCCGCCGCGCACCCGCTGCATGCCGTAGTTCAGGCGAATGGCGGCGGGCTGGGTGGTGCCGTAGGCTCGGGCCAGGTCGGTGATTTGCTGCACCGGCACGCCGCACACGGCGCTAGCGCGTTCGGGCGGCCATTGCAGGGCGCGCTCGCGCAGGCCTTCCCAGCCCTCGGTGTGTTGGGCGATGTAGCCGTGGTCCAGCCAGTCGTGCCGAATCAGCTCATGCATCAGGGCCAGCGCCAGCGCTGCGTCGGTGCCGGGGCGCAGGGCGATGTGTTCGTGGCACTTCTCGGCGGTTTCGCTGCGCCGGGGGTCGATGCACACCAGCCGTGCGCCGTCGCGTTTGGCCTGCTGCGCCAAGCGCCAAAAGTGCAGGTTGCTGGCAACCGAGTTGCTGCCCCAGATCACGATGAGCTTGGACTGTGCAAAGTGCTCCACCTTCATGCCCACCTTGCCACCCAGCGTGGTCATTAAGCCCTCGGCGCCTGCCGATGCGCAAATGGTGCGCTCCAGGTGCGCCGCGCCCAGCCGGTGAAAAAAGCGCGCAGCCAAGCCCTCGCCCTGCACCAGGCCCATGGTGCCCGCGTAGCTGTAGGGCTGAATGGCCTGCGGATCGCGTGCGGCGATGTTTTGCAGACGGGCGGCGATGTCGTCCAGCGCTTCGTCCCAACCCACCGGTTCAAAGCGCCCGCTGCCTTTGGGGCCGCTGCGTTTGAGCGGCTGCAACAGGCGTTCGGGGTGGTAAGTACGTTCGGTGTAGCGCGACACTTTGGTGCACAGCGCACCGTCGGTGTGGCGGTGCGCTGGGTTGCCCTGCACGCGAACGGCCACGCCGTTTTCAACCGTGGTGATGAGGGAGCAGGTGTCTGGACAGTCGTGTGGGCAGGCGCCGCGCACCGTGTTGCTTTTATGAAGCCTTGCCTGGTCGGTGCCGGGAGTTGTTTTGGACATGGTCAAAACCGGTGTATGTTACGGGGCCTATTAATTGCTTGTACGGTACCTGCTTGGCAGACCAAGCCACTCAAAAACAGCATATCAGGAGTTACCTATGCGACGTCGTGATGTCATTTCAAAAGCAGGCACGCTGCTGGGCTCGACAGCTCTGGGGGCTTGGAGCACTGCGGCACAGGCCCAATCTTCGGGCGTCACCGACACGCAGATTGTGTTGGGCCAGTCGGCACCATTTTCAGGATCTGCTACGCAACTTGGATTGCAATTTCATTTGGGTGCGCAGTTGTATTTCGACGTATTGAATGCCAAGGGCGGTGTCAACGGTCGGCTCATTGAACTCAAACGGCTGGATGATGGTTACGAGCCCGAGCGTTGTGCGGCCAACACCCGTCAATTGATCGGAGAAGATGTGTTTGCCTTGTTCGGCTACGTGGGCACGCCGACCAGTCTGGCGGCTTTGCCTTTGGCCACCGAGGCCAAAGTGCCCTTCTTTGCCCCCTTCACAGGTGCCGAGGCGTTGCGCGATCCGTTCAACCGCTACGCCATCCACGTGCGTGCTTCTTACTTTGATGAAACCGCCGCCATCGTGCGCCAGGTCACCTCGGTTGGCATCAAGAAAATTTCGGTTTTTTACCAAAACGATGCCTATGGCAAGACCGGACTGGATGGCGTTTCTCGTGCGCTTAAAACAGTCAATCTGGAGCCCGCATCGCTGGGCACTGTGGAGCGCAATTCCAGCGATGTGGACCAAGCGCTCAAAAGCATCATGGCCACCAGGCCTGAAGCCATCATCCAAATTGGTGCTTATAAAGCTTGCGCAACGTTCATTCGACTTGCTCGTCGGCAAGGCTTTGCGGGCAATTTTTACAACGTGTCGTTCGTTGGAACGCAGGCGCTTATTGACGAACTGGGTGCCGAGGCCCGTGGTGTGGTGGTCAGCCAAGTCATGCCCTTCCCGTATTCGCCGGTGACCCGTTTGTCGGGCGAATACTTGGCGGCCCTGAAGGACAAACGTGGCATCGTGCCCAACTACTCCGGCATGGAAGGTTTTGTGGCCGCCAAAGTGTTCACCGAAGCGGTTCGGCGCGCAGGGCGTGCGCTCACACGAGAGGCCTTCATTGGCGCCATTCAGGGCATGCAGAACGTCAACATGGGCGGTTTTCCGGTGGACTTTGCACCCAACAAGCACACCGGTTCCAAGTTTGTTGAGCTGACCTTGCTGACAGAAGACGGTCGCGTTCGCCGTTGAACCTGTGGCGGCTGGGTTGCCCCTGGCTGGGGTGGGTTGTCGCCAGTGGGCATCCTATGTTGGCGAGTCTTCGCTACCATGACCATTTTCAACACGTGCCGGTCA
Organism: Hydrogenophaga sp.; assembly: GCA_030684755.1. Lineage (GTDB taxonomy): Bacteria > Pseudomonadota > Gammaproteobacteria > Burkholderiales > Burkholderiaceae_C > Hydrogenophaga. The sequence goes on along the minus strand of JAUXXN010000244.1, from coordinate 5,362 downwards.
ACGGCACTGAGAGGCGCCCATGCAACTGATCGACTCCATCCTGACCCAGGCCGCAGCTATCGCCGCCGTGCGGCGCGACATCCACGCCCACCCCGAACTGTGTTTTAAAGAGGTGCGCACCGCCGAGGTGGTGGCGCAAAAACTCGCCGATTGGGGCATTGAGATGCACCGGGGCATGGGCACCACCGGCGTGGTGGGCATCGTGCACGGGCGCGACGGCGGTGCCTGTGGTCGCGCCATTGGTCTGCGCGCCGACATGGACGCGCTGCCCATGCAAGAGCACAACACCTTTGCCCACGCCAGCACGCACGCCGGGAAAATGCACGCTTGCGGCCACGATGGCCACACCGCCATGCTGCTGGCCGCAGCCCAACACCTGGCGCAAAACCGCGACTTTGACGGCACGGTGTACCTGATCTTTCAGCCCGCCGAAGAAGGCGGCGGCGGTGCCCGCGAGATGATCAAAGATGGGCTGTTTGAGCAGTTTCCGGTCGAAGCCGTGTTCGGCATGCACAACTGGCCCGGCCTGCCTGTGGGCAGTTTTGCCGCCAGCACTGGGCCGGTGATGGCGTCGAGCAACGAATTTCGCATCGTCATTCGCGGCAAAGGCTCACACGCTGCGCTACCCCACAACGGCATCGACCCCATCCCCGTGGCCTGCCAGATGGTGCAGGCGTTTCAGACCATCATCACCCGCAACAAAAAACCGGTGGACGCGGGCGTGATCTCGGTCACCATGATCCACACCGGCGAAGCCACCAACGTGGTGCCCGACAGCTGCGAGATTCAGGGCACGGTGCGCACCTTCACCTACGAGGTGCTGGACTTGATCGAACGCCGCATGGCCGACATTGCCCAGCACACCTGCGCCGCCTTTGGCGCCACCTGCGAATTCCAGTTCAAGCGCAACTACCCGCCCACCATCAACCACCCCGCTGAAACCGCCTTTGCCCGCGCCGTGATGGCCGAGATTGTGGGCGCCGACCGGGTGCTGGACCAAGAGCCCACCATGGGCGCCGAAGACTTCGCCTACATGCTGCAAGCGCGTCCCGGTTGCTACGCCTTCATTGCCAACGGCGACGGCGCGCACCGAGAAATGGGCCACGGCGGCGGCCCCTGCATGCTGCACAACCCGAGCTACGACTTCAACGACGATTTGATTCCGCTGGGCGCTACCTTTTGGGTGCGGCTGGCGCAGAAGTGGCTGGCGCAGCCGCGTGCTGGGAGTTGAGTGGGTTGCGAATGCTTGGCTGTCCAGTCGGGCACTTGGCTAGCAGTTCAAGTTTTTTAAATGTTTTTGAACTTGCATTTCTAAACGCTTGAAAGAGCTGAGTTTGCGCAACGGTTCCAAATCTTCCGTCAGTTCGCTCACACGGTGTCTGAAATGGTGGGGATTGAAGCGCCGCTTGCGGGTGGCGTTCAGCCCAGACGCGGCTTTAAGCGCCTCAAACAGAATCGCTTTCGGGTCGGGCAAAGATTCAATGTCTTTGATCGCGGGCAAGCCCAACGGCTCGGTGCCTTTGGGGTTGCCAACAGCCAAACGAATCGGTTCTTGATTCGCAATCAGCCAAGCTTCCGTCATGCGCACAGGCACCACGCAGATGAGTGCAGCAGTTGTCTGCGAAGTCGGCCAACTGGATTCAATTTCTTTTTGTCTCAAGCTGGCGTCGATGCCCTCCGCATCACGGTGCACGAACAAAATGTCGCAGGGAAACAGCTCCAGCGCCGAGTCAATTCTTGCCTGCAGCCCACTGGAGACTGGGCTGTTGACATGTTGCGCAGGGCTTTGCGCACAAATCACCATGACACGGTGTGTCAGCAGCCGACTCAAGCGGCTTTTCACATTTTTGTCGAATGCAGAGGGCTGGCTACTTCAAACGGTCCTGTTGTAAGCCCCAGCCAGCGCCAGCAGGTGCTGGCGCTGGCTGGCTTCCAAGTAAGGCGCCAGCAGGGTGAGCACGTGGTAGGCGCCGCGCATCAGGGCTTGTTGGGCGTTGTCGGGTTCCAGCGCATTGCGGGGGTCGCGCACATATTCAAAGCTCAGCCAATAGGTCAGCACCACCACCATGCATTGGGCAGTGGGCTCTACTTCGCGTGTATCGATGTCCACCGCGCCGGTGCGGCTCATGCCGGTGAGCACGGTGCGAATGGCTCGGATCTTGTTTTTCAGCACCGATTGAAAGTGCGTTTCTAACAGCCGGTTTTTGGACAGCAGGTCGTTCAGGTCGCGGTACAAAAAGCGGTAAGCCCAAATGGTTTCAAACAGCGAGTGCATGAAAAACCAAGCATCTTCCACATTGCGCACGCCGTCGCTGGCGTTGAGCAATTCGTTCAGCGCACGTTCGTAGCGTTCAAAGAGGGCGTTGATGAGTTCGTCTTTGGCCGGGTAGTGGTAGTAAAGGTTGCCCGGGCTGATGCCGAGTTCGGCCGAGATGAGTGTGGTGGACACGTTGGGTTCACCGAAGCGGTTGAACAGTTCCAGCGTCACTTCTTGGATGCGCTCAGCGGTGCGGCGCGGGGCTTTTTTCACCATGGTGTTGTCTTCTCTCAGCAGTGCGGGCTTGGTCGAGTGGGTGAGGCGGTCAGAACCAGTTGGTTTTGCAAGTTATCCAGCGTTTCGTGCAACCTTCGGGTGGTCGGCGTGCCAACACGGCTTGCTTTGACCTGCTGGTGGGTGGGCGACAACAGGTGTTTGTGTGGGTCTGTCAACGCAGCGGTGTCGATCTGCACACCATGGCGCGCCAGCTTGGGCGCAAGTTCGGTTTGCCGTTCGAGCAATTGCTGGCGGGTCTGCTGGTAAGCGTGTTCGGCCATTTCGCGGCGTTGCCGGTAGCTGAAGGTGTTGGCAAAAAACAGTTCGGCGTCGCGGTGGTCGGGTTCGATCAGCACGATGTCGGTCCCGGGGTAGGCGCGTTCGTAGTGCTTGAGCCCCAGGGCCAGCCGCGAATGGATCATGGAGCGGAAGGTTTGGCTCATCACGGCGGGCAAGCCGCCTTGAATCAATGAAGGAATGCGTTTGGCGTGACTCGGGTGCTCGCTGGCGTGAAACGGTACCAAGGGGTTCAGGCACAGCAGCAGGCCTACACCTTCGTCCAGCGCCATGGTGGCGTGAAGGGTTTTTTTCAGGGCGCCGTCCACGTAATGTTTGCCTTCAATCTCTACCGGTGGGAACAGGCCGGGCAAGGCCGCGCTGGCCTGTATGGCGCGCGATATGGGCACGTGGTCCCATCCCGGGCTGCCAAACGGCGCGGCGTTGCCGGTATCGAGCTGGGTGGCCACCAGCGTCAGGCGCGCCCGCAGTTGGCGAAAGTCGTTGCTGCGGCCTTCGCGGCTGAACAGGCGTTCGATGTGCTGATGAATGCCCTCGTTGTCCAGCAAGCCGGTGGGCAAAGCAGCTCCGAGCCGCTCAAAGGCGTTGGTCAAAGGTTTGCCTTGTACGCCCCACGCCCACAACGCGCTGCCCAGCAAACCCGGGAGGCGTTGCAGTCGTTCACCGAATTCGGCCCAGGCGGGTTTGAGCAACCACGAGGGATCGAAATTTTCTTCGTTGGGCAGGTCTTCAATGAACGCTTCGCAGAGCTGGCGCGGTGTCATGCCGTTGGCCAAGCCCGCCACAATGAAGCCACCGGCTGACACGCCCACATAGTGATCGCAGGCATTGAAGTTCAGGCCATTTAGGCAGTCGTCCAGTGCGCACAATGCGCCAATTTCGTAGATGGCGCCCAAGGGGCCGCCACCGGCCAGAGCCACAGCGATGCGAGGTGGAGTCGACTGTGTGGTTCGCTGGGCCGGTGCGGTGGAACGGGCGGGGGCTTTGCGTGTGGGCATCATGCGTGGAAGTGTAGACCGCGTGTGCGTTTGGGCATGCTGCGGCGCAGCATGATGGGTGGACGAAAAAAAGGGGCGTCAAGCGCCCCTTGTGGTTGACCAGCGGCAAGCCGCCATGGTGTTGTCAGACCGTTTCTGCCTTGGGCGCCGCTGTTTTGCGCGGGGCTGCCTTGCGAGCCACTTTGACAGCGGCTTTTACGGGTGCTTCAGTGGACACTTCTGGGGCGATTTCTGGTGCCGATTCCACTTCAACCGCAGGGGTTGGTTTGGCGGCGGCTTTCACTGCCGATTTGGCTGGAGCTTTGCGCGCTGCAGGGGTTGTCTTTGCCACTGCCTTGGTTGGCGCTTTGCCGTTCATGTTGTGAACCGCTTCGCTCAGGGCGTCGATGCGCTCCATCAGCGACTCAATGTCGCGGGCTGAGGGCACGCCCAGTTTGTTCAGCGCCTTGGCCACGCGATCTTCAAAAATGTTTTCCAGCTTGTCCCATTGGCCTGCGGCTTTGGAAGAGATGTCGCTTGCCATGTCGGTCACGCGGCTGGTGGCTTCAGAAATGCGCTCTTCGGCGACCGCCTGTGATTTGCGTTGGATGGCAAGGCCTTCTTTCACCAGGGATTCAAACGCTTTACTGCCTTCTTCTTGGGCCTTGGAAAAGGCGCCTAAACCAGCCAGCCAAATTTGCTGTGCCGAATCTTTGATGGCGCCCGACAGGGGCGACTGCACGCTGGCGGTGGTTGATTTTTTGCTGGTGCCAGACTTCTGGATTTTCTTGACCATGGTGAACTCCGAAAGGGTGAATTGAAGGGAATTGAAGGGGATGGGTACAGGGCTAAAAGCCCAAGGCATGTGTCCAATGTAAGTCGACAAGGCCCAGCCTGTGTAGAGACGGATGACTAAAGCGCTGGGTATCGCGTCCCTCGCGCCGTGATTTGGGTGTGTTCGTGGTCTGACTGGATCGAACGCGGGTTATTGCGGAATCGATGCGCGGTGTTCATGGGCAAGAATGGCGGGTTGAACCAACACTTTTCTTTCGTCCACTGCACGCAAAAAACCATTACTAGGAGCCTTTATGCACTATTTCGTTACCGGAGCCACCGGCTTCATTGGCAAACGCCTTGTTAAAAAACTGCTGGAGCGCAAGGGCTCGGTGGTTCACTTTTTGATCCGCCAGGCCAGTGAAAGCAAAGTGCCTGAGCTGCGCGAATACTGGGGTGTGAGCGAGGCGCGCGCAGTGCCCGTGTTTGGCGACTTGACCAGCAAAAAACTGGGCGCCGGTGCCGATGTGGTGAAAGCGCTCAAAGGCAAGGTGGACCATTTCTACCACCTGGCGGCTGTCTACGACCTGGAGGCCGATGAGCAGAGCCAGATCGCGGTGAACATTGAAGGCACGCGCAACACCGTGGAGCTGGCCAAGGCCGTGGGGGCTGGTCATTTTCACCATGTCTCGTCCATCGCCGCTGCCGGTCTGTACGAAGGGGTGTTCCGGGAAGACATGTTTGAAGAAGCCGAGAACGTTGAGCACCCGTATTTCATGAC
>JAUXXN010000229.1 GCA_030684755.1 Hydrogenophaga sp. | reverse complement strand
CACGGCAGCGGTCACGCCGCTGCTGCAGGCTTATCTGGACAAGGTAGACCGCACCGAACGCCGCACCATCGACTTTCTGGTCGACATCAACCAGATGTTGCAGCGCGATATTTCGTACACCATCCGCATGGAACCCGGCGTGCAAACGCCTGAAGAAACGCTCACATTGGGCAGCGGTTCGTGCCGCGACACCGGCTGGCTGATGGTGCAAATCCTGCGCCACATGGGTTTGGCTGCGCGCTTTGTGTCGGGCTACCTGATCCAACTCAAGTCCGATGTGAAGTCGGTCGATGGCCCCAACGGCCCCGAGCAAGATTTCACCGACCTGCACGCCTGGTGCGAGGTGTTCTTGCCCGGCGCCGGCTGGATCGGCCTGGACCCCACCTCCGGCCTGCTGGCCGGTGAAGGCCACATTCCGCTGGCTTGTACGCCGCAGCCCTCCAGCGCCGCGCCGGTCGAAGGTGCCATGGACAAATGCGAGGTGGAATTCAGCCACCACATGGGCGTAACACGGGTTTACGAATCGCCCCGCGTCACCCTGCCTTACACCGAAGAGCAATGGGCCAGCGTGCTGACCCTGGGTGAACAGGTGGACGCCGACCTGGACAAACACGACGTGCGTCTGACCATGGGCGGCGAACCCACCTACGTGGCCACCGCCGACCGCGACGCCGCCGAATGGAACACCGACGCTCTCGGCCCCACCAAGCGCGGCTACGCCACCGAGCTGCTGGGCCGCCTGCGCGAGCGCTACGGCGACGGCGGTTTTGTGCACATGGGCCAAGGCAAGTGGTACCCCGGCGAACAACTGCCGCGCTGGGCACTGTCCTTGTTCTGGCGCGCCGACGGCCAGCGCTGCTGGAACAACCCCGCTCTGCTGGCCGACGAGCGCGACCCCGCCCGCTTTGATGCCGAAGACGCCCGCCGTTTCACCCAAACGCTGGCCCGCAAGCTCGGCCTGTCCACCCAATACATCACCCCGGGCTTTGAAGACACCTGGTACTACCTGTGGCGCGAACGCCGCCTGCCGGTGAACGTGGACCCGTTCGACTCGAAGTTGGACGACGAGCTGGAACGCGCCCGCCTGCGCCGCGTGTTCACCCAGGGGGTGGAGGCCACGGTGGGCTTTGTGCTGCCGCTGCAAGCCAACGGCGACGGCCCCCACGCGGGCGACAGCACCAGCCCTTACCACCGAGTCTCTGGCACCCGCTGGTCCACCGGCCCGTGGTTCTTCCGCGACGAGCGCATGTACCTGGTGCCCGGCGACTCGCCCATGGGCTACCGCTTGCCGCTGGACTCGCTGCCTTGGGTGTCGGCGGGCGACTACCCGTACCACATCGAGCAAGACCCCCACACCGCGCGCGACCCCCTGCCGCAAGGCGCCACCACCAAGCACCAAGTCTCGCCCCACCAAGTAGGCGGTGGCTTTGCCGAAGGCGGCACCGTGTCGCTACAAGGTACAGACTTCAACGCCGCAGACGGCGGTTACGGCACCGGCGCAGGCACCGGCCCAAACGGATCGGGCGACGGCCAACACCGCAGCGGCCCGGGCACAGCCGCAGTCTCGGCCACCGGCTCAACGTCCACCCTATCGACCAAGTTCCCACAGCGCAGCGAATCCGCCGCCTGGCTCACCCGCACCGCGCTGTGCGTGGAAACCCGCGACCCACACCGTGCCAACGGTCCCAAGGCCGAAAAAGCCGGTGGTGGCAAAAACCAGCACCTGTATGTGTTCATGCCCCCCATGCAGCGGCTCGAAGACTACCTGGACCTGCTCGCCGCCGTAGAGGCCACGGCTGAAAAACTGGGCATGGCCATCGTGCTCGAAGGCTACCCACCACCGCGCGACCCGCGCCTGAAAACGCTGCAAGTCACGCCCGACCCGGGTGTGATCGAGGTCAACATCCACCCCAGCAGCAGCTGGGACGAACTGGTCGAGCGCACCGAATTCCTCTACGAAGCGGCCCACCAAACCCGCCTGTGCGCCGAGAAGTTCTTGACCGTTGGCCGCCACACCGGCACCGGCGGCGGCAACCAATTTGTCATGGGTGGCGCCACCCCCGCCGACTCTCCTTTCCTGCGCCGCCCCGAACTGCTGGGCAGCTTGGTGGCCTATTGGCACAACCACCCCTCGCTGTCGTATTTGTTCAGCGGCCTCTTCATTGGCCCCACCAGCCAAGCGCCCCGTGTGGACGAAGCGCGCAACGACCAGTTGTACGAGCTGGAAATTGCCCTGGCTCAAATCGAGAAAAACCGCTCTATCCACGGCCAAGACATGCCGCCGTGGCTGGTGGACCGCACGCTGCGCAACATCCTGATCGATGTCACCGGCAACACCCACCGCAGCGAGTTCTGCATCGACAAGCTGTACTCGCCCGACGCCTCCACCGGACGCCTGGGCCTTCTGGAGCTGCGCGCATTCGAGATGCCACCGCACGCCCGCATGAGCATTGCGCAGCAACTGCTGCTGCGCGCCCTGGTGTCGCGCTTCTGGCAACAGCCGTGGCACGGCAAGCTCACCCGCTGGGGCACCGAGCTGCACGACCGCTACCTGCTGCCCACCTATGTGCGCATGGACTTTGAAGACGTGCTGGCCGACCTGGCCGAGTTTGGCTACAAGTTTGACCCCGCTTGGTTTGAACCGCACCTGGAATTCCGCTTCCCGCTGGTCGGCCAAGTGGCCGCGCGCGGCATCGAACTTACGCTGCGCAGCGCGCTGGAGCCGTGGCACGTCATGGGCGAAGAAGGCGCGCCCGGCGGCACCGTGCGTTATGTCGATTCGTCGCTGGAGCGCATTGAGGTGCGCGTCAACGGCTGGAACGACAGCCGCCACGTCATCACCTGCAACGGCCGCGCCCTGCCGCTGAACAGCACCGGCACCGTGGGTGAATTTGTGGCCGGTGTGCGCTACAAAGCCTGGAGCCCACCGTCGGCGCTGCACCCCAGCATCCCGGCGCATTCGCCGCTCACCTTTGATATTGTGGACACCTGGATGCAGCGCTCGCTGGGCGGTTGTCAGTACCACGTCGCCCACCCGGGCGGGCGCAACTACGACACCTTCCCCATCAACGCCTACGAGGCCGAGAGCCGTCGCATGGCGCGCTTCTTCCAAATGGGCCACACGCCCGGCAAGATGGTGGTGACCCCCGCGCAGCACAGCCGCGAGTTCCCCTGCACGCTGGACCTGCGCACCTGATGCCCAGCGACTAAGCGCTGCCCGCTGCGGCCAACCCCCGCCGAAAAACCATCGGCGGGGGCCGTGTTAACCGCACCAACTTCTGCACCCCAACCCATGCAACTCGGGGTGTGTCCGTATAGGCCGCGCACCTGTGAACGGGCATACTCACCCACAGTGAAACCAGAAGTCC
>JAUXXN010000149.1 GCA_030684755.1 Hydrogenophaga sp. | reverse complement strand
TCGACAAGATGGTGAACCCTTTGAAATAACAGGTGAAGGCCTCAAGCCCGTCCAATCTGGTTTGTCAGACAAGGCGGGGCCCAACATCAAGATCCGCCCAGGCGCGGTGATTCGCGTGGTGAAAACGGGTCCAAAAGATTGGCGCATCACTCAACTGCCCGAAGTTGAGTCGGCATTTGTGGCGTTAGACCCCAGCACTGGCGCGGTGCGAGCGCTGGTGGGCGGCTTTGATTTTCAGAAAAACAAATTCAATCGCGTCACTCAGGCTTGGCGCCAGCCAGGCTCCAGCTTCAAGCCGTTTATTTACTCGGCGGCTTTGGAGAAAGGACTGTCCCCGATGACGGTGGTCAATGATGCGCCACTTTTTTACAGTGCGGCGGAAACCGGGGGCAAACCTTGGGAGCCCAAGAACTACGATGGTCGTTTTGAAGGACCCATGTCGGTGCGGCGAGCCTTGGCGAAATCGAAAAACATGGTGTCGATTCGTGTTTTGCAATTGGTAGGCACACAGAGCGCCCAAGAATGGGTGTCGCGCTTTGGTTTTGATGCTGCAAAACACCCACCCTACCTCACCATGGCGCTGGGCGCCGGTTCGGTGACGCCGATGCAAATGGCCGCAGGCTATGCCGTGTTTGCCAACGGTGGTTACCGTGTCACGCCCACGCTCATCACGCGCGTGGTGGAGCACAAAGGCAAGGTGCTGTTTGAAGCGCTCCCTGCAATGCCCACGGAATCCCAACGCGCTATTGACACCCGCAACGCCTTCATTATGAGCAGCCTGATGCAGGAGATCACACGCACAGGAACCGCCGCCCGTGCACAAGCTACGCTGAAGCGGCCCGATGTGTATGGCAAGACCGGTACGACCAACGACTCGGTGGACGCATGGTTTGTTGGCTACCAACGCAACTTGGTGGCAGCGGCTTGGGTGGGCTACGACGCACCACGCAATCTCGGCAGCCGGGAAACCGGTGGTGGGCTGAGCTTGCCCATCTGGATCGACTACATGTCAACTGCGCTCAAAGATGTGCCCGTTGTCGAATACAGCCCCCCATTTGGTGTAATTAACGTGGGTGGCGATTGGTATTTTGAAGAATTCGGTCCTGGCAACGGGGTCAGAGCGCTGGGTTTGAACGACCCAGCATCCGGCACCGCAGCCAGCGACGCCCCAGCAGGTGGTGCCGCTTCGCCCGCAATGGCGCCGGAAGACCGGCGCAACATCCTAGACCTGTTCAGGAACTAAACGCAAGAAGCAGCCCCGACTGTTCGCTGGCGTAACGGGAGAGATGAGCGAAAAACTCGCCCTGCCCTTTGGTATCCATCCACGCCACGCCGTCGTGCTGGTAGTGGAAACCACCAGCACGAGCGGCCATCCAGACCTCGTGCAACGGTTTTTGGAGATTGAGGATGATCTGGCTGCGGTTGGCAAAGGTCAAAGTGATCATGCCGCCTACCCGCTGGTTGTCGATGTCGGCATCGGTGCTGTCGTTGATGCGATCGCAGTTCAACTCAACCGCTTTCAGCAACGCCTCGGCAAGGTCCAGAAATTCAATGTCGGTCATTACAATGGGCCCATGTTGGATTTGCATCGAATTTTAGGCGCCGCAGCCTCTGTAAGCAGGTTGCTGGCACTGGCCTCCCTGTTGGGTGTCGGGTTGCTGCTGGTCGGCTGCGGCCAAAAAGGCCCGCTTTTTTTGCCCACAGCGCCAAGCCAGCTTCAGCTCCTGGCCATTGAGCCCAGCAGCAACGCCCAACCGGATCACAACGAGACCCAAGCCGAGCGCTGATTTGTACCTGCCCGTCCCCGACCAAGTTCTTGCACCCTGGCAAACTTGGTTGACCGCCACACTCCCCCCAGCACATTGCCCTTCATGTCCCACACCTCTGGCGTTGCGCCCGCGACACTGCCCCCGTTTTTCACCAGCCCCAACGGACACCTGATGGTCGAAGGCGTGGCCTTGAGCACTCTGGCCAAACATCACGGCACACCACTGTTTGTTTACAGCAAGGCGGCCATCCTGACCGCTTTGGGTGCTTACCAGCGCGGCTTGGCGGGCAGAGCGCATCAGATTTGCTACGCGATGAAGGCCAACTCCACCCTGGCCATTTTGCAAACGGTGGTGCGTGCGGGATGCGGCCTGGACATTGTCTCGGGTGGTGAACTGGAACGGGCACTGGCGGCGGGCGTGGAGCCCGCCAAAATCATTTTTTCGGGTGTCGGCAAAACGCGCGGGGAAATGCGCCGGGCATTGAATGTGGGGATCGGTTGTTTCAACGTCGAGAGCCGATCCGAGCTGGATGTGCTGGACGAAGTGGCACGAAGCATGGGCCTGCGTGCGCCGGTGAGTGTGCGCGTGAACCCCAACGTAGACGCCAAAACCCACCCCTACATTTCCACCGGCCTCAAGGGCAACAAATTTGGCATTGCCCACGAAGACGTGGTGGCCACCTACCGCCATGCGGCGTCCTGCGCAGGCCTGCGGGTGGTGGGCATCGACTGCCATATTGGCTCGCAGATCACCCAGGCCGACCCGTACTTGGATGCGATGGACCGCATTCTGGACCTGGTAGAAGCCATTGAAGCGGCTGGCGTGACGATTGGCCACATCGACTTTGGTGGTGGCCTGGGCATTGACTACAACGGCGATACACCACCGCAGGCCGACGAACTTTGGCAGCGCCTGCTGCACAAGCTGGACACGCGGGGCCACGGCGACCGCAAGATATTCATCGAACCCGGCCGCTCGCTGGTGGGCAACGCGGGCGTGTGCGTGACCGAAGTTCTGTACCTAAAGCCGGGTGAACACAAGAACTTTTTGATTGTGGACGCGGCCATGAACGACCTGCCCCGGCCCGCTATGTACCAAGCGTTTCACCAGATCATGCCACTGTCGCCTCGCAACGAGGCACCCACCACTTGGGACGTGGTCGGCCCCGTGTGCGAAAGCGGCGACTGGCTGGGGCGCGATCGGGCTTTGGCCGTGCAGGCAGGCGACTTGCTGGCTGTGTTGTCGGCTGGCGCCTACTGCATGAGCATGGCGAGCAACTACAACACGCGAGGACGTGCCGCTGAGATTTTGGTCGATGGCGAAACCGCCACCGTGATTCGGGCGCGCGAAACTGCGACCGATCAGCTGCGCCTGGAAAGCCTGCTACCCTGAAGGTGCCTCCACAGCCGCCAACCCAGCAGCAGCGTGAAGATGGCGGCGTAAACGAACACCTCGTTGAAGTCGTTCTTGCCGCTGCGCATCCAGAAGAAATGCAGCACAGCCAGGGCCGCCACCCCATACACGCTGCGGTGCAGCAACTGCCACCGCTTGGCCCCGATGGTCCGAACAGCCCGGTTGAATGAGGTGACGGCCATGGCCAACAGCAGCACAAAGGCGGTCATGCCCACCAGGATGAATGGGCGGTCGATGACGTCCACAACCACCGCCGCGAAGTCAAAACCCATGTCAAACCAGGTATAGGCCAACAGGTGCAACGTCACGTAAAAAAACACAAACAAACCTAACATGCGCCGAAACCGCGCCAACGCAGCCCAACCTGTGAGTTGACGCAGTGGCGTGACGAGCAGCACCAACACCAGAAACCGCAGACTCCAGTCACCCAGCGATCGAATCAAGGCCTCGGCCGGATTGGCGCCGAGCTGGTCGGCCAGGGCGGCCCAGAACAACCACGCAGCGGGCAGGCAAGCCAGCACGAACACCAAGGGCTTGACAGCAGCATGCATGAGGGCCCGGTGAGCACGGGACTGCCCTGCGGGGCGCGGTGCCAGCTTGCCCCGGCCGCTGCACGCTGACTCACCGCTCACAAGCCCATCCTCATCGGCCGAAGCCGTGCAGGAAACAAGGTGATCGACAAACCCACGGCGTCAGAACAACTTGCGCAAGTCCATACCTGCGTACAACTGGCCCACCTGGGGCTCGTAGCCGTTGAACATCAAGGTCTTGCGGCGCTTGGCCAACAACCCGCCCTCTTCGCCAATGCGGCGTTCGGTGGATTGGCTCCAACGGGGATGTGACACATCGGGGTTCACGTTGGAATAAAAGCCGTACTCCTGCGGTGCGGCCACATTCCAGGCGGTGCGCGGCTCCTTGTCGGTGAAGCGAATTTTGACGAGCGATTTGCCACTCTTGAAACCGTATTTCCAGGGCACCACCAGGCGAATGGGTGCACCGTTCTGGTTGGGCAAGACCTCGCCATACATACCAAAGGCCAACAGGGTCAGCGGGTGCAGCGCCTCGTCCAGCCGCAGGCCTTCGGTGTAAGGCCAATCCAGACCGCCAGAGGCCAGACCTCGCATGGTCTTGGCATCGGTCTGGGTCACAAACTCCACGTACTTGGCACTGCCAAGCGGTTGTACCTGTTTGATCAACGCTGCCAAGGAATAGCCCACCCACGGGATCACCATGGACCAGCCCTCCACACAGCGCAAGCGGTAAATCCGCTCTTCCATTGGGGCAAGCTTGAGCAGATCTTCCAGCCCATAGGTTTTCGGTTTCTGGATCAAGCCCTCCACCGACACAGACCAAGGGCTGGTCTTAAGCGACTTGGCATAGGCCGCTGGGTCGGATTTGCCGGTGCCGAATTCGTAAAAGTTGTTGTAAGTGGACGCGTGTTCGTAGGTGGTCAGCGTCTCTACGGTGTTGGCGCCCGCCAATTGCGAACGCGTGCCGGGCAAAGCGGCCAGCCGTCCTGGGCGGGCCACAGCGGCTTGGGCCAGCGCGTCGCGCGAAGCCCAACTGGCCAGCGCCGCACCACCGGCGCCCAGCGCCAAGCGCTTCAACCAAGCGCGCCGGCCCCAGTAGGCCGATGCGGGCGTGATGTCACTGGATTGGGGGTGCTGAAAGCCGTCTTGGCTGCTGCGAATGATCATGAATGGCTCCTGGTTCGGTGTCTGTCGTCGCTGACAAACCATTCTTACAAAGTTCGTGTGGACGGGCTGAACCAGCGCTGAAGCACCAACATGAAAAAAGGGCCTTGCGGCCCTTTTTTCATCACAACTCGCCGTAACTGTGCAAACCCGAGAGGAACATGTTGACGCCAATGAAGGCGAAGGTGGTGATGGCCAGGCCCACCAGCGCCCACCAGGCCGCCACGGTACCACGCAGGCCCTTCATCAGCCGCATGTGCAGCCAGGCGGCGTAGTTGAGCCAGACGATCAGCGCCCAGGTTTCTTTCGGGTCCCAGCTCCAGTAACCACCCCAGGCCTCGGCGGCCCAGAGCGCACCCAACACCGTCGCAATGGTGAAGAAGGCAAAGCCCACGGCAATCGCCTTGTACATCACGTCGTCCAGCACCTCGAAGCTGGGCAGGCGTTCGGCAATGCGACGCCGGGCCAACAGAATGCCACCCACAATGAACGCTGAAACCCCGAAGTAAATGAACCAGTAGCTGCCACCCTTTTCAAGCGACGACTGGCGAAACACCAACGGCTCCAAGCACAACACGATGCCCAGCAGCCACAAAGGCGCCAGCTTGTACCAGCGGGTTTCGGTGGCGCTTTGCTTGATAAGGTAAGCAAAAGCCAGCATGGCCGCAATGGCGAAAGTACCGTAACCGACAAAGTTGGCCGGCACGTGCACCTTCATCCACCAACTTTGCAGGGCGGGCACCAGCGGCTGAATGACATGCGCTTCGCGCACCAAGGTGTACCAAAGCAGAAAACCGACCGCCGCACTCACCACCAACATGGAGAAAGCACCCATGGCGCGGGTCTTGTATTGGTCTTCGTAGTACAGATAAAACAGGGTCGTCATCCAACAAAACAGGACGAAAACTTCGTACAGGTTGCTGACCGGGATGTGCCCAATGTCGGGGCCAATCTGGTGGCTCTCGTACCAGCGCACCATGGTGCCCACCAGCGCCAGCGTCACGGCCACCCAGGCCATACCCGACCCCAAGGACTCAAAGGCTTCACCGGCCCGGGTCAGCAAGCCAATCCAGTAAAAAATGGTGCTCATGAAGAACAGCACGCTCATCCACAAAATGGCGGACTGGCTGGACAAAAAGTACTTGAGCATGAAAACTTGGTCTGCCCGCGCCAAATCGGCTGTGCCTTCGGGGGTCTGGTAAAGCCAGATAGCCAGTAGCGCCAGCGCACCTACCAGCACGGTCAGCAGGCGCAATGGTCGCCAGAACCAGCCCAGCCAGACCATGGAGGGCACGCAACCCACCAAAATGGCCTTCTCATAGCCGTTCATCGCATGGTCGTATTGCAGAAACGCCCAAGCTGCCCCCGCAATCAAGGCAGCGGCAAACAGCCAGTCCCAAATATCGCGACGGGCAAAGTAACCCGGCTGGGCACCCGAGCCGTTGTTCTTCAGCTCAATGGTGTGGTTCGCAGTGGCAGTGTTCATGGATTTACCTTCAGCAATTGGCTCTTCAACACATCAAACTCTTGGTCAGATTCCATCGTCTTGCGGTTCGACGACAGCGCCATCTGGGCTTGCGACGAACGCTCGCCAGCAGGCGCCAGCCACACCCACACGCGGCGCTCGCGCACGTAGAGCATGGCAAAAATACCCACAATCAGCAACAGGCAGCCCAGGTACACGATGTTCTGGCCGGGCGCACGCGCTACCTGGAAGACGCTGGCCTGCACATGCTCAAAGTCTTTGAGCTGGAACGTCATGGGCGCAGGGTAGAAAAAGGCGTCACTCAGGCTGATCACAGCGGACGTCATAAACCGCTGGGTGGTCTCGTTGCGCTCCAATGGCGCCAAGCCAGCGTTTTCACGGCTGATTTGCATCAGCTCAAACAAGGTGCCATTGAGGATGCGCACAAGCACGTCGCTGGCCCGTTCGCGTTCGGCTTCTGGCACATTGGCTTCCAGAAATGCCGACACAGCCTGCAGGCCCCCTTTGACCGGCCCCCGATTCTCAGCACCTGCCACCGGCACCACTGCGACCTCTTCGGCGCCGGCAAAAAGCCCAATCGCGCGGCCAGCAGACGCCTGCAAAGCTTCGGCCAGTTCGGGTCTGTCCTCTTCAACAGCCGAAACAGCATAGCGGCGCACCGCCTGTGCGCGAATGGAAGGATCGGCCAGCGCAGAGCGCAGGCGCACGAAATCGTCCATGCTGTCTTGTGCATCGGCTGGCACGCGCAGGTAGCGGAATGTCTCTGAGGTGGCTTCACGCATGCCCAGCAGGTACATGCGCGCACCGTCCAACTCCATGGGCAGCATGTAATTGTGGTATTCGATGGCCTGACCGGCAGCGTCGCGCAGCTTATAGGTAATGCTAGGGCCTACATTGCGCAGCACTTTTTCAGTGACCGTCTTGTGACCCGAACCCAACCGGGCCTCAATGGACGTCCGCAGATCGACCTTGCGCACGTCAACGCCTGGGGCGCCTGCCACTTCTGAAAAGTTCTCTACATTGATGATCCGCAAGCTGGTGTATTCCAGCGTCATCTTGTCGTCGCCGTTGGTGAGCGCGCTGGTGCCACCAATCACGCCCGAAATCTCCCAGTCCTTGGCGGGTCCATTGATGGGCATGGCTTGGAGAGTGACTTTGGAGCCTCCATCG
>JAUXXN010000225.1 GCA_030684755.1 Hydrogenophaga sp. | reverse complement strand
GACGGCATCGACGGCGCGGGCAAGTCCACCCACCTCGCGGGCTTGGCCGACGCGTTTCGCGCCCAAGGCCGCCCAGTCACCCTGAGCCGCGAACCCGGCGGCACCCCATTGGCCGAGAAACTGCGCGCCTTGGTGCTCAACGACGCCATGGACCCGCTGTGCGAAGCGCTGCTGATGTTTGCCGCCCGGCGCGACCACCTGCAACAGGTGATCGAACCCGCGCTGGCCCGGGGCGACGTGGTGTTGTGCGACCGCTTCACCGACGCCACCTTTGCCTACCAAGGCTACGGGCGCGGTTTTGACTTGAACGTGCTGCGCCAGTTGGAAACCTGGGTGCAAACCCGGCCCGACATGGCGACACTGCGCCAGCCCGATCTGACCATCTGGTTCGATCTGCCGCCCGACGTGGCCGCGCAGCGCTTGGCCTCGGCCCGGGTGCCCGACCGTTTTGAGTCGCAGCCCGTGGCATTTTTTGCTCGCGTGGCGGCGGGTTACGGCCAGCGCCTGGCCGAACAACCCGCACGTTTTGCCCACATCGCCGCCGAACAGCCGGTGGACGCAGTATGGCTCAGCGTGCGGCAGGCATGTGTACAGCGCGGCTGGCTGGCGCCTCAGGAACTGGCATGAGCGCAACATCTGAAAAACCCATTGTTGCGCCGCTGGCGCCTTGGCTACAAGAGCAACTGCACAGTCTGCGGGCGCAGCGCGGCCATGCCTTGCTGCTGTCCGGGCCGTCGGGTTTGGGCCAGTACGAATTGGCGCTGGCGCTGGCGCGCACTTGGCTGTGTGAACAGCCGACAGAGCAGGGCGCTTGTGGCCAGTGCGGCAGTTGCCACGCCATTGATGTGCGCACCCATGCCGATTTGTGCGTGCTCATGCCCGAGACGCTGAGCCTGGAACTGGGCTGGCCGCTGGATGAAAGCGCTCAAAAAGACATTGACGACAAAAAACGCAAGGCCAGCAAGCTGATTCGGGTGGAGGCCGCGCGCGAAGCCGTGAGCTTCACCCAGTTCACCCGCTCGCGTGGCAACACCAAGGTGGTGCTGGTGTATCCCGCCGAGCGCATGAACATCGAAGCGGCCAACACCTTGCTGAAAACGCTCGAAGAACCCGTGGGCGAGGTGCGCTTTGTGCTGGCCACCGAAGCCGCGCACCAGTTGCTGCCCACCATCCGCAGCCGCTGCCAGGGCCACGCCATGCGCTGGCCCGCGTCCGACGAGGCCTTGGGCTGGCTGCAAGCGCAAGTCGGCGCCTTGGGGAAACCCGGTAAATCCGGTGAAACCGCCACACGCGAACAGGCTCAGGTGTGGCTGCAAGCCGCTGGCGGTCGGCCCGCCGACGCGCTGGACTGGGCGCGCAGCGGGCTGAATGCGCAAGTCTGGACCGAGCTGCCACAAGCCCTGGCCCGGGGCGACTGGACTTTGCTCGACGGTTGGCCCGCAGCCCGCCAACTGGCCGTGCTGCAAAAGCTTTGCCACGACCTGATGGCCACTGGCGCTGGCGCCATGCCCCGGTTTTTCCCGGCCAACACGTTGCCCAAAGCTCCGCGCTGGGCGGTGCTGTCCACTTGGTCGCGCGAACTCATGGCGGCAGCGCGCACGGTAGAGCACCCTTTCAACGCGGGTCTGATGCAAGAAGCTTGGGCCGCGCGCACCCGTCAGATACTCAGCACCGGTGCTAACGCCGCCTGATACCGATAGATGCCACGCCCGGGAATGCCGCTAAACTAGCCGTCCATGAACATATCCCCACCGGCCAATGCAGCACGCCCAAGCGTGATTCAGCTTTCCATCAAGGAAAAGGGCGCGCTTTACGCTGCCTACATCCCCTTGTTTGCTGATGGTGGCATCTTCATTCCCTCGATGCGAGATTACCGTTTGGGCGACGATGTGTACGTGCTGCTCACGCTGCCCAACGATCCGCAACGCTATCCTGTGGCGGGCAAAGTGGCTTGGATCACGCCGGCCAAGATTTCCGGTTCGCGCACGCAAGGTGTTGGGATACGCTTTCCCTCCGACGAAAAGTCCCGGCTTCTAAAAATCAAAATCGAAGAAATCTTGGGTACCAGCCTGGGTTCCGAGCGCCCTACGCAAACGATTTGAACCTCTGGTGCCTTGCCCGTTGTGGCAAGGGTTGTTCCCAGCCGCAGCCCTTCGGCAGTTTCATGGCTTCGTTTTCTCGATCTTGTACGCATGTTAACAGACTCTCATTGCCATTTGAATTTCCCCGAGCTGAAAGAACAACTGCCCACCATCTTGGCGGCTATGGCGCAATCGCAAGTGGATCGCGCACTTTGCATCTGCACCACGCTAGAAGAGTTTGAAGGGGTGCATGCTCTGGCACGCGAGAACGCCAACCTGTGGTCCACCGTGGGTGTACATCCCGACAACGAAGGTGTGCAAGAGCCCACGCTGAACGACCTGATCACCCGATCTGAGCGACCCAAAGTGATCGGCATCGGTGAAACCGGGCTCGACTACTACCGTCTCAATGGCCGCAGCGTGGCAGACATGGCTTGGCAGCGCGAACGGTTTAGAACCCACATTCGTGCCGGTCGCATCACCGACTTGCCACTCATCATCCACACGCGCAGCGCTTCAGACGATACCTTGAGCATCCTGCGGGAAGAGGGCGGCTTTGCCGAAACAGCCGGCGCCTGTGGCGGTCTGGCCCGCTCACGTGGCGTCTTTCATTGCTTCACCGAAACAGAAGCCGTGGCCCGTGCAGCGCTGGACATGGGCTTCTACATCTCTTTTTCCGGCATTCTCACGTTTCGCAATGCAGCCGATTTGCGCGAAGTGGTTCGCTTCGTGCCCATGGATCGCATTCTGATTGAGACCGACAGCCCTTACCTTGCCCCGGCTCCCTACCGTGGAAAAACCAACTCTCCAGCCTTCGTCCCCTTTGTGGCCAGGCAAATTGCCGAGGTCAAAGGCATGCTTGTTGAAGCCGTTGCTGAAGCCACCAGCGACAATTTTGACGATTTATTCACCCGTTTGGCGGGTTGATTGATCATGAAAAATGTCTTGGTCAAAAACGTAAAAAACAACGTTAAGCATCTCGTGCTCACTGGGTTTCTATTGAGTTCTTCACACCTTTTTGCAGGTTCCTTTGACGACTATTTCAGAGCCGTCCAACAGAACAACGAATCCAAAGTGATTGAACTTACCCTTCGCGGGTTCGACCTGAACACGCGCAATGAAAAGAACGAACATGCGCTGATGCTGGCCTTGCAAGCAGGCTCGCTCAAGGTGGCCGACTTTCTGTTGGCACAAAACAGCCTGGAAGTGGAAGCCCGCAACGCACAGGGTGAAAGCCCTCTGATGATTGCAGCTATCAAAGGCCACCTTGCCCAAGCGCAACGCCTGATTGAACGCCGCGCAGAGGTCAACAAGCCCGGCTGGACGCCGCTGCACTACGCAGCTTCCAATGCAGCGCCGATCAGTGTGGCTATGGTTCGGCTTCTTCTTGCACACCACGCCTACATTGATGCCGAGTCGCCCAACCGCACCACACCCCTGATGATGGCCGCGCACTACGGCAGCCCAGCGGTAGTCAAGCTGCTGCTGGAAGAAGGAGCAGACAGCTCGGTTAAAAACGAAATAGGCTTGACCGCTATCGACTTTGCCAACCGTGCCGGACGTACAGAAGCTGCCGCCACCATTGCAGCCTTTGTACGAAGCCAACAGCCCGTTGGCCGCTGGTGAAGTGTAGGCGTCATCAAACATGCAATTTTAGATGTCCATAGTGGCCGCTATAGAAGATCTTTGATATTCCACGATGTATATTATGTATAGTTATATCGATAGAAAGTGGGCCCGAAATTTGCTGAGTTAATAAAATCAACGGCAATGCATGCGGGGAAACACCAGCATGGTGCATAGAGAGAATTGGCTTGCCCAAGCCTACAATTACTGGCCTTGCCAACAACCAATTTGGCAACCCACTTTTCCAACAATTGTCCAAGGACTTTCATGAAGAACCTGTTTTTATCCCTGAGCCTTATCGGAACCGCTGCCTTGGTAGGCTGTGGAAAAAACGAAGCACCAGCACCTGCGGTTCCTGCACCAACGGCTGCGCCCGCAGCAGCACCTGTCCCTGTAGAGCTACCCGAGCTCAAAGTGGCTATCGACCCCACCTACGAACCCTTCACCTTCAAAACGCCCGACGGCAAGCCCACCGGTTTTGACGTGGACATTGCCGAAGCCCTGTGCGCCGAAATCAAGCGCAAATGCGTTTATGTCGAACAGGTTTGGGACAGCATGATCCCCGGCCTGCAAGCCAAAAAGTACGACGTCATCATCAGCTCTATGTCGATCACCGATGATCGCAAGAAAGTGGTCGATTTCACCGACAAGTACTACAACACGCCGAGCCGCATCGTTGTCAAAACCGAAACGCCCTTCTCCGACCTGAACTCTCTCAAAGGCAAAAATATCGGCGTGCTCAAAGGCTCGACCCAAGAAAAATACGCCATGGGTGACTTGAAGCCCGTGGGCGTCAAGGTGGTGCCCTACGAAGCGCAAGACCAAGTTTATTTGGACATCAAATCCGGTCGCTTAGATGGCACAGTGGCCGACTCGGTGGAAGTCACCGGCGGCTTCCTGAGCAAACCCGAAGGCCAAGGTTACGGCTTTGTTGGCCCCGTTCTCAACGACGTAAAGTACTACGGCTATGGCGTTGGCATCGCGCTTCGCCAAGGTGAAACCGCCCTGCGCGACGAGCTGAACGCCGCCATCAAGGCCATTCGCGCCAATGGCGTGTACGACACCGTGAGCAAGAAATATTTCGACTTCGACGTGTACGGCGACTGAGTTTTGTCCGGCTACTACGCGTCCATTCTGCAAGGCGCCCTCCTCACGGTGGGTGTCTCGCTGGCTGCGCTGGTGTTTGCAGTGTTGCTGGGTTTGCTCGGCGCAGCTGCCAAACTTTCAGGCCGACCGGTTCTGGTGGCGCTGGCCACGGTGTACACCACGCTGGTGCGAGGTGTGCCCGAGCTGGTGCTGATGCTGTTGATTTTTTACGGCGGCACCATCGGCCTGAACAATCTTCTCGAAGCTTTGGGTAGCAAGGCCACGGTAGACATCAACCCCTTTTTGGCGGGTGTGCTCACCATTGGATTCATTTACGGCGCCTACATGACCGAAACATTCCGTGGCGCCATCTTGTCCATACCCAAAGGGCAAATGGAAGCTGCATGGGCTTTTGGAATGGGCCGTGTGCGCACGTTCTTGCGTATCACGGCACCCCAAATGGTGCGATACGCCCTGCCCGGCTTCACCAACAATTGGTTGGTTTTGATCAAGGCCACTGCCCTGATCAGCTTGATCGGTCTGCAGGAGATGACGTACCTTGCCAAGCAGGCCAGCTCGGCCACACGCGAGCCATTCACCTTTTTTCTGTTCGCTGCGGTTTTGTTCCTGATTTACACATCGGTGTCCCTGTGGGCGCTGCGAAAGCTGGAGCGCCGCTTCAGCATGGGCGTGAAGCGCGGACACGTTTGAAATGATGCGCTTATGAAATGGCAAGTCATCTTTGAACCCGATACCTTGGCCTTGTATGGCGAAGGCGTTGTCACCACCCTCACGCTTCTGTTGTCTTCTCTCGGTGTGGGTGCCGTTTTAGCCGTTTTTTTCGCCCTTGCACTGACCAGTTCCATTGCGCCGCTGCGGGCGTTGGTGGGCTTCTACACCTATGTGATCAGGGGTACGCCGCTGCTGATTCAGGTGTATTTGATCTATTACGGGCTGGCGCAGCTGGAATGGATCCAGACCCGCTGGGACGACGTGTGGCCTTGGACGCACTTCAAGGAGCCTTTTTTCTGTGCCTTGCTGGCTTTCAGCCTCAACACCGCAGGCTACACGGCTGAAATGCTGGCGGGTGCCATCCGCGAAACTGCGGCCGGTGAAATAGAAGCAGCACAGGCCATGGGCATGAGCCGCACGCAGGCCATGCGCCGCATTGTGTTGCCCAGCGCGTTGCGCCGCACCTTGCCTGCCTACAGCAACGAGGTGGTCATGATGTTGCACAGCACCAGCTTGGCCAGCACCGTGCCAGCTATGCTGGACGTGACCG
>JAUXXN010000220.1 GCA_030684755.1 Hydrogenophaga sp. | reverse complement strand
GCTGTAGCGCGACATGGCAAAGCAGAAAGCGAAATAGACGAGGGTGATGAACAGGTAGGCTTCAATCTTGAACGGGCGCCATTCCACATCAGAATTCAAAGCCAGCGACAGAGCGCCGGTCAGCTCGTACATGGACACGATGGTGACCAGCGAGGTGTCTTTGAATATGGAAATGAAGTTGTTCATGATGCTGGGAACCACCATGGCGAGCGCCTGCGGCAGCACCACTTTGCGCTGGGTCTGCCAATAACTCAGGCCCAGTGTGTCGGCGGCTTCCAGCTGTCCTTTGGGTATGGCTTGCAAGCCACCGCGAATGATTTCGGCCATGTAGGCGGCGGCAAACAGCGTTATGCCCACCACCACGCGGGTCAGCACATCAATGGACACCCCTTGTGGCATGAACAGCGGGAACATGAACGAGGCCATGAACAACACCGAGATCAGCGGCACGCCGCGCACCAGTTCGATGTAAACCACGCAGACCGAGCGGATGGCGGGCAGATTGCTTCGCCGACCCAGCGCCACCACAATGGCCAGCGGAAAGGCCAAGAAGATGGACACTGTGGCCAGCAACACTGTGAGCGGTAGGCCGCCCCACAAATCGGTGCGCACCGAAGACAAACCCAGCACGCCGCCGCCCATGAGGGCAAAGAACACCGCCATGATGCCCACCCACATGATGGCCAGCCAGGGCTTCCAAAACACCCGGATGCAGCTCACCACCAGGCCTGCCAACATGAGGCTGGTGGCCAGCACGGGGCGCCAGTGTTCTTCAAACGGATAGCGCCCGAGCAAGATCAAACGGTATTTTTCAGCCACCACACCCCAGCAGGCGCCGGTGCCCCGGGCGGCTTGGCAGGCGTTGGCGTCGGGTGCAAATACGGCTTGCACCACGCCCCATTGCAAGATGCCCGGCAGGCTGTAAATGCACAGTGCCAATACAAACAGGGTGGTGAGCGTGTTGCCGATGCTGCTGAACAGGTTGCTGCGTGACCAAGCCACCAAACCGGTGGTGCGCACCGGCGATGGCCGGGCAGCAATGGGCGTGAAACCGGCGGCAGATGTGTTGTTGTTCATGGTGTCAACGCTCCTTGATTGCGCTGCGGGCGTTGTACCAATTCATGAACACCGAGGTGCTCAATGAGGTGGTGAGGTAGACCAGCATGATGATGGCGATGCATTCGACCGCGCGCCCGCTCTGGTTGATGGTGGTGTTGGCCACCGACACCACGTCGGGGTAGCCCACGGCCACCGCCAATGAGGAGTTTTTGGTCAGGTTGAGGTATTGGTTGGTCAGCGGCGGGATGATGACGCGCATGGCTTGTGGCAGCACCACCAAGTGCATGGTGTGTTTGGGGCTGAGCCCCAGGGCGCTGGCGGCTTCGGTTTGGCCCCGGCTGACCGACTGGATGCCGCCGCGCACCACCTCGGCCACAAAGGCGGCGGTGTAGGTGACCAAGCCAATCAGCACCGTCAGAAACTCGGGCGTGGCGCTGGCACCGCCGTCTACCGAGAAGTTCAATTGCTCGGGCAAGTCCCACTGTTTGGGCATACCACCGATGAGCCAGCCCACCAAGGCGAGCACCAGCACCAAGGCCAAAGGTGCCCATAGCCGGTCACCCACTTGGCCGGTGCGTTCAAACCGCACCATCATGCGCTGGCGCCATACAGCGGCTGCCACCAGTCCCAGCACAGCACCCAGCAACACCCAAGACCAGCCCACGCCCGCCGTGGGCCAAGGCATGGAGAAGCCGCCTTTGCTCAGGAAGAAAATGTCCCAACCGTTCCAAGCTTCGTTGGACGCGGGCAAAACCTCCAGCATGAAGAGGTACCACATCAGCAATTGCAGCAGCACGGGAATGTTACGAAACAGTTCCACATAGCCATAGCACAGGCCACGCACCAAACCGTTGCGCGAAAAACGCCCCACACCAATGGCTACACCAATCAATGTGGTTAGGATGATGCCCAGAATGGCCACTTTGAGCGTGTTGAGCACGCCCACACCAATGGCGACACCGTAGCTTTGGCTCGGGTCGTAGGCGATGACGGTTTCGCCAATGTCAAAGCCAGCGGGGGCGTTTAAAAAGTCAAATCCGCTGGGAATGCCGCGCGCCGCCATGTTGACTTGCGTGTTGTGCGACAAAAACCAGATAGCGAGCACCACCAACAGCAGGGCCAGCGCTTGAAACAGCACACCACGGGTGGCGCGGCTGTTCAGGGACCAGCGTTTGGGGGCATGAGGAGGTGCAATAGGGTTCACAACCGCCTTTCGAAGAAAAATAGAGTACAAAAAAACCGAGACATGGCGCGAAGCCCGGTCTCGGTTGGTGCGGTTAAACCATCAGCGAACGGGTGGGGCGTACATCACTCCGCCGTTGCTCCAAAGGTTGTTCATGCCGCGTGGCAGACCAATGCTGGTTTTGGGGCCGACATGGCGCTCAAATTGTTCGCCGTAGTTGCCAACCGCCTTGACGGCACGCAGTGCCCATTCTTTGTCCAGGCCAAGCAGCTTGCCGGTGTCTTCGTTGCCTGCACCCAGCAGGCGCATGACGCTGGGGTTTTTGCTTTCGGCGCGCATTTTGTCGGCATTGGCTTGGGTGATGCCCAATTCTTCGGCTTCGAGCATGGCGTAGCCGACCCATTTGACAATGGCAAAGAGCTCGTCGTCACCCCGGCGCACCATGGGGCCGAGCGGTTCTTTGGAAATCAGTTCGGGCAAGATCACATGGTCGGCGGGGTTGGTGGCTTGTTTGGAGCGGTACGAGGCCAGACCCGAGGCGTCGGTGGTGTAAGCCTGGCAGCGGCCGCTGAAGTAGGCGGCGGTGGTGGCTTCGGCGTTGTTGAACACCACGGGCTTGAGGTTGAGGTTGTTGGCGCGCGAATAGTCGGTCAGGTTCAGCTCGGTGGTGGTGCCGGCTTCTACACAGACGGTGGCACCCTTGAGCTGCTTGGCGCTTTTCACGTTCAACTTCTTAGGCACCATGAAGCCTTGGCCGTCGTAAAAGTTGATGCCTGCAAAGTGCAATCCCAACGAGGCGTCGCGGGTCAGGGTCCATGTGGTGTTTCGCGAGAGCATGTCGATTTCGCCCGACTGCAATGCGGTGAAGCGTTGCTGTGCGGTCAGCGGCACAAAGCGCACTTTGTCGGCGTCGCCCAGAACCGCGGCAGCCACAGCACGGCACGTGTCTACGTCCAGACCGCTGTACTTGCCCTGGCTGTCGGCAGCTGAGAAACCGGCCAAACCGGTGCTGGCGCCGCAGATCAGTTCGCCACGTTTTTTGATCGCGTCAAGGTCTTTGCCTGCATGTGCGGGCAGGCTGACCAGGGCGGTGGCAGCGCTCAGGCCAAGCGCAGTCAGTTTCAGGGAATTCATCATCATTGGGGGTCTCTCCGTACGTTGGTTGAATGCACATTTTTCGGTCCTTGTGCACCTCAGAGGTGCACTGTGCGACCGCTCAGGGACTTTATCCGTACCCTCAGGGCGAAGGCATCGGGGTTTACGCGAGCAGGTTATGCAATGAATTCATAACACTATGGCACTACACACCTGATTACGGTCGCTGCATGGTACTAGCAGGTTCCATGCCACCCTGCGTGGTCCCACCGGCGACATGTCCTTTGCGCCCATTTGCTGCGTGGCCCGTATGCTTTCCCGTACAAAACAGCCTCAGGAGACAAGCCCATGAGCAGCCCACCCAAAGCCGGTACTGAAGCCTTGCCCGCCACCGAGCGGCCCCACCACCGTTTCTGGCCCAGGCGCCTTCCGCACCGCATTTCCCCGCCAGCCACCTCGCTGTGGGACAACCTGGTGGTCAGCGCGCGCCGCTACCCCGACAAACCTGCTCTGGTGTTTTTTGACCAGGTGACCACCTACCGTGAATTGCTGGAGCAGGCGGAGCGCCTGGCGGCCCACCTTCACGTGCAGGGTGTGCAAGCGGGTGACCGCGTCATTTTGTTGATGCAGAACGCGCCCCTGTGGGTGGTGGCGCATTTCGCCATCTTGCGCGCCAACGCGGTGGTGGTGCCAGTGAACCCCATGAACCGCGCGGCCGAGCTGGGCCACTACATCACCGACCCGGACGTGAAAGTTGCCATTTGCGCGGCCGACCTGGCCGGTGAACTGCTCAAGGCCAATGGCGAGCTGCCTGCTGCCCAGCAACTGCAGCACCTGGTGGTGGCTCATTACGACGACGCCATCGGGCCGCAGGCCGACATTCCCCCCGCCTGGACCGACTGGCTGGCCGCCCGCCACCCGCTGCCCAGCCTGCCCGGCGGCTCGGTGGTGGACTGGGCCGACGCGCAGAGCTGCAGCGCTGCGCCACCGCTGCACAACCGCCAGCCCGCTGACCTCAGCGTGTTGCCCTACACCAGTGGCACCACCGGCTTGCCCAAAGGCTGCATGCACACCCATGCCAGCCTGATGCACAACGCGGTGGCCGGCTCGCTGTGGGGCAGCAGCACGCCTGAAAACGTCTCGCTCGTGGTGGTGCCCATGTTCCACATCACGGGCATGGTGGTGGGCATGCACGCGGGCATTTACACCGGCGCCACGCTGGTGGTGATGCCGCGCTGGGACCGCGAGCTGGCAGGGCGCCTCATTTCAAAATGGCGCGTCACACACTGGTCCAACATTCCCACCATGGTGATCGACCTGCTGGCCAGTCCCAACTTTGCGCAATACGACCTGTCCAGCCTGGTGTTGATCGGTGGTGGCGGGGCCGCCATGCCGCAGGCGGTGGCTCAGCGCCTCTTTGAGCAATACGGCCTGCGTTACGCCGAAGGGTACGGTCTTACCGAAACCGCAGCGCCTTCGCACAACAACCCGCCCGACGCACCCAAGCAGCAGTGCCTGGGCATTCCGTTCATGAGCGTGGACGCGCGCGTGGTGGACCCGGACACCCTGCAAGAAATGCCGCAGGGGGAGGCGGGCGAAATCATTATGCGCGGGCCTTCGGTGTTTTCGGGTTACTGGAAGCGGCCCGAGGCCACCGAGGCGGCGTTCATCACGTTTGAAGGACAGCGCTATTTCCGCTCGGGTGACCTGGGCCGAGTGGATGAAGACGGCTACTTTTTCATCACCGATCGCCTCAAGCGCATGATCAACGCCAGCGGCTTCAAGGTGTGGCCGGCCGAGGTGGAAGCGCTCATGTTTCGCCACCCCGCCATCGCCGAAGCCTGTGTGATTTCCACCCTGGACCCTTACCGCGGCGAAAGCGTGAAAGCCGTGGTGGTGCTGCGCAACAGCGCGCGCGGCCAAGTCAGCGAGCAAGACATCAGCGACTGGTGCCGCGAAAACATGGCGGTGTACAAGTGCCCGCGCGTGGTGCAGTTTGTAGAAGCTTTGCCCAAAAGCGGCAGCGGCAAGGTGATGTGGCGGCTGCTGCAAGAGCAAGAGCCGAAACCCGCGCCCTGAGGGTGGCGAAACCCCACCCAGGCGGCACAATGCAGCATGCCCTTTTCAACCCCATCGTTGCAGCGCCTCTGGCAACCCCGCAAACCCCTGTTTTGGCTGGTCATCGCCTTCAATGCGCTTTCCTCGGCGATGGCCTGGGGCCTTCACCTTGCCAAGCCCGAAGGGGCTTTGCTGGTGATGTTGACCCTGCTGGCTTTGGCCAACACCGGCATGGGCTGGTGGCTGCTGTGGCGTTTGTGGAACAAAACCCCTTCTTTTGGAGACAAGCATGTTCAAAGCCCTGTTGATCAACAAAACCGATGACGACGGTTACCGCTGCGCCCTGACCGAGCTGGACGAGTCCCAGCTGCCCGCCACGGGCGACGTGACGGTGCGGGTGGGCTGGTCCACCCTCAATTACAAAGACGGTCTGGCCATCACCGGGCAGTCGCCGGTGGTGCGCAGTTTTCCCATGGTGCCGGGCATTGACTTTGCGGGCACCGTGACCGCCAGCAGCCACCCGCGCTGGACGGTGGG
>JAUXXN010000200.1 GCA_030684755.1 Hydrogenophaga sp. | reverse complement strand
AACGGCGAAGGCACGGCCTTGGTGATGTACGGAAAGCCGTAAATGATGGCCAGACCGGCAGCGGTCATGGCGTACACATGCCAGGTAACGCCAACGGTTTGCGGGTTCAGCTCGGGCAATTGCGCCATGAAAATCAAAATGGCCAGCGCATTCACAAAACCCGTGACCACCGAACGCGACACAAACCGCATCAAGCGGCCCAATTGAATCCAGCCTGCCACGATTTGCAACACCCCGGTGAGCACCGTGGCGGCCAGCAAATATTGCAAACCATGGTCTTTCACCAGCGTCACCATCACCAGGGCCATGGCACCAGTGGCGGCAGAAATCATGCCGGGGCGTCCGCCCACAAAGGCGATCACCACCGCGATGCAAAACGAGGCGTACAAGCCCACCTTGGGGTCCACGCCCGCGATGATGGAAAACGCAATGGCCTCGGGAATCAGCGCCAGCGCCACCACCAAACCGGCCAGCAAATCGTTGCGGACGTTGGCGGTCCAGTCTTGTTGGAAATTTTTAAACAAACCGAAGTTTCCAGGTTGCGGCAGCACCACGGTGGTGTGCCCGAAATGAAACGCCCGCCGCACAAACGCCAAGCAAGACGGGTAAACAATGATGCGCGATCCTGGGGGCGGAATGGGTGTTCAGTCGAACACAATCTCAGCCCGCCGCTCGTGCGCCTGCGCCATCCAGCTGGCCAGGGCAGCGTCGGTGGGGAAAAACAGGGCGCGATCGTCCAGCTGCAATTCGCACTGCGCACCGCTGCGCTGCAGCGCCAAGCGCACCGGCAGGCCACGCACCAGCTCTCCCTGCTCGGTTTCTTCGCGCTTGGGCGGAAATTCGCGCACCAGCGTATGCACCGCAGGCGCTGTGCCGTTCACCGCCACGCGCAGGTATTTGCCAAAACGGCAGCGGGCCGAGGCCAAGTCCCATATCTGCTGGATCTTCAGCCGCAAACCGCCTGAAAAGCGGTCGGGCTGCGCCACCGCTTGCACGATGATGAGCTCATCGTCTTTGAGCAAATTGCGGTGCAGGTTGATGAGGTTTTCGTCGGCACTGATCTCCAGCACACCGGTTTTATCGTCCAGCTTGAACAGCGCGAGCTTGCCGCGCTGGCCATTGATGACGCGGAAGTCGGTCACGATGCCCGCCAGAATCACCGGATCGCGGCTTTCGGTC
This sequence comes from Hydrogenophaga sp., assembly GCA_030684755.1. Classification (GTDB taxonomy): domain Bacteria; phylum Pseudomonadota; class Gammaproteobacteria; order Burkholderiales; family Burkholderiaceae_C; genus Hydrogenophaga. The sequence continues at coordinate 2,945 of JAUXXN010000200.1, read as the reverse complement.
ACGTCTTCCAACGCAGTGCGGGCAAAGCGCCGCACCTCGGCTTGGACTTCGTCAAACAAATGGCCTGAAAAATAAAATCCAACGGCTGTTTTTTCCTGTGTCAGGCGCTCTTTCACGCCCCAAGGCTCGGTAGGCACCAGCTCGGGCTCTTGGGTGCTGGAGCCATGGTCGTCGTCGCCACCCATCAGGTCGAACAAGCCGCCCTGATTGGCGTTCGCCACGCTGGCGGCAGCGAAGTCAAAGGCGCGCTCTACCGAAGCGAGCACTTCGGCGCGGTTCGGGTGCAGCGAGTCAAAGGCACCTGCCTTGATCAGCGCTTCCACCGTGCGCTTGTTCAGGCGCTGGCGGTCCACCCTGCGGCAAAAGTCAAACAGGCTTTTGAACGGCCCCGCTTCTGCGCCGTTGGGGCCTTCGCCTCGGCCTTCGCGCGCCGCCACGATGGCGTCAATGGCCTGCTGTCCCGTGCCCTTGATGGCGCCCAGGCCGTAGCGGATCGACTTGTCGGTGATGGGCTCGAAGCGGTGAAAACTGCTGTTCACATCGGGCGCCTCAAACGTGATGCCCATCTTGTGCGCGTCATCCACCAACACCTTGAGTTTGTCGGTGTCGTCCATCTCCACCGTCATGTTGGCGCAGAAGAACTCGGCGGTGTAGTGCACCTTGAGCCAGCCCGTGTGGTAGGCCAGCAGCGAGTAGGCGGCGGCGTGCGACTTGTTGAAGCCGTAGCCTGCGAACTTCTCCATCAAGTCAAAAATCTCGTCGGCCTTTTCCTGGCTGATGCTGTTTTTGGCAGCACCCGCGCGGAAGATGGTGCGGTGCTCGGCCATTTCTTCGGCCTTCTTCTTGCCCATGGCGCGGCGCAGCATGTCGGCGCCGCCCAGAGAGTAGCCGCCCAAAATCTGGGCGGTCTGCATCACCTGCTCTTGGTAGACCATGATGCCGTAGGTCTCACTCAGCATCTCGGCCACCAGCGGGTGCGGGTACTCGATCACCTCGCGCCCATGCTTACGAGCCACAAAGCTGGGAATCAGGTCCATAGGCCCCGGGCGGTACAGCGCGTTGAGCGCAATCAAGTCTTCCAGGCGGCTGGGTTTGGCATCTTTCAGCATGCCTTGCATGCCCCGGCTTTCAAACTGGAACACTGCTTCGGTCTGACCGCGTGAGAACAGCGCGTAGACCCGGGCATCGTCCAGCGGAACATTCTCAAAACAAAAGTCTTCCTGGCCCTTGTGGCGCTTAACAATGAATTCGCGTGCTATCTCCAAAATGGTCAGCGTAGCCAGACCCAAAAAGTCAAACTTCACCAATCCCACGGACTCCACATCGTCCTTGTCGTACTGGCTCACCGCCGAATTGCTGCCAGGCTGTGCATACAACGGCGTAAAGTCGGTCAGTTTGCCCGGCGCAATCAGCACACCGCCAGCGTGCATGCCGATATTGCGGGTCATGCCTTCGAGCTTTTGCGCCAACTCGATCAGCGTCTTCACATCGTCTTCTTTGCTAATGCGCTCGGCCAGCACCGGCTCCATCTCGATGGCGTAGTTGTTTTTGTCGCCTTCTTTTTTCGGGTTGGGCGGGTACTGCAGCGTGACCGACATGCCCGGCTTGTTCGGGATCAGCTTGGAAATGCCGTCGCAAAAACCGTAGGAAAAGTCCAACACCCGGCCCACGTCGCGAATGGCGGCGCGCGCGGCCATGGTGCCAAAGGTGGCGATCTGGCTCACCGCGTCCTTGCCGTATTTGTCCTTCACATAGTCGATCACCCGGTCGCGGTTGGTCTGGCAAAAGTCGATGTCGAAGTCGGGCATGGACACCCGCTCGGGGTTCAAAAACCGCTCGAACAGCAGGTTGTATTGCAGCGGGTCCAGGTCGGTGATCTTCAGCGCGTAGGCCACCAGCGAGCCGGCTCCCGAACCCCGGCCCGGGCCCACCGGGCAGCCGTTTTTCTTGGCCCAGTTGATGAAGTCGCCCACGATCAGGAAGTAACCGGGGAAGCCCATGTTCAAGATCGTGTTGATCTCGAATTCGAGCCGCGCCACGTAGCGGGGGCGCTCGGCGTCGCGTTTGGCCACGTCGGGGTACAGGTGCGCCAGGCGCTCTTCCAGCCCTTCAAACGACGACAACCGGAAGAAATCTTCCATCGGCATGGGCACGCCATCGATCAGCGGCGTGGGGAAGTTGGGCAGCTGCGGCTTGCCCAGCACCAGCGTGAGGTTGCAGCGCTTGGCAATCTCCAGCGTATTGGCCACGGCGCTGGGCACGTCGTGAAACAGCGCCACCATTTGCTCGGCGCTTTTGAAATACTGTTCGCGGGTGAAGCGGCGCACGCGCCGGTTGTTGCCCAAAATCTCGCCGTCGGAAATGCACACCCGCGCCTCGTGCGACTCGTAGTCGTCGGGTTCGGTGAACTGCACCGGGTGCGTGGCCACCACCGGCAGGTGCAAGCGTGCGGCCATTTGCACCGCAGCGGTCACGTGGCGTTCGTCGTCCACCCGGCCTGCGCGCTGCAGCTCAATGTAGAAGCGCTGGTTAAACAACGCCGCCAGCTTGCGAGCCACATCGGCCGCGCGGTGGCTGTCACCCTGAATCAGCGCCTGCCCCACCGGGCCGGCCTGCGCGCCTGAGAGCATCAGCAGACCCTCATTGAGCTCTTCCAGCCAAGCCCGCTGAACCAGCGCGCCACCCCGGCCATCGTTGCGCGTCCAAGCGCGGGCCAGCAGTTCACACAGGTTCAGGTAGCCCTGCTTGTCTTGCACCAACAGCACCACACGCGGAGCCGCTGGCTGGTGGCTGCCGGGCATGGCGTTGGGGGTTTCTTCGGTGAAGCCTTGCAGCATCACCTCAGCGCCCAGCAGGGGCTTCACCCCGGCGCCACGCGCAGCCTTGTAAAACTTGACGGCGCCAAACAGGTTGTTCAGGTCGGTGATGGCCAGCGCAGGCTGGCG
>JAUXXN010000196.1 GCA_030684755.1 Hydrogenophaga sp. | reverse complement strand
ATCTGAAGCAGGTTGACTGAGATGTTGACTGAAAGAGTCAAATATCATTATATGAAAAGTCTCAGTATTTGCGTGCGAATTAGATAAAAAGCTATATTAGCCAACTAAGTTCAATCCAACGCCCTGTTGGTTGAGCGGCTGGTCACCTTGGTTGCAGCAGCGTTCGTTTTCTCCAGGTCGTTGGGTGTGCTTATCGCATCCACCGGCGCCGCGCGTCGGTGGGTTCCCCATAGCGACCCCGGAGAAAACGCATGAAACCCACCCCCCAACTGGCTTTGGCCCTGATCGCCTCAGCGGCCTTGATGGCTGCCTGCGGCAAAAAAGACGAAGCGCCAGGCGCGGCTTCCGCCGAGTCTGCTGTCTGCGGCAAAGTCACGGTGGCCAACATGAACTGGCAGTCGGCTGAAGTGCTGGCCAACATCGACAGCATCATATTGTCCAAAGGCTACGGTTGCGAGGTAGAACTGGTGCCGGGCGACACCATGCCCACATTGACCGCCATGATGGAAAAGGGCCAGCCCGATGTGGCGCCCGAAGCCTGGATCAATGCCGTGCGCCAGCCCCTGGACGCGGCTGTGGCCGAAGGCAAGCTGCATTACGCGGCCCGGGCTTTGACAGACGGTGGTGTGGAAGGCTGGTGGATTCCCAAATACGTGGCCGATGCCAACCCCACCATCAAAACTATTGACGACGCGCTGATGCGCCCCGAGCTGTTCCCATCGTCGGAGAACAAAGGCAAGGGCGCGGTACACAACTGCCCCTCAGGCTGGAATTGCCAGATCACCACCGGCAACGCCTTCAAGGCCTGGGAAGCCGCCAACAAGGGCTTTGTGCTGCTCGACACCGGTTCGGCCGCAGGCCTGGACGGATCGATTGCCAAAGCCTATGAGCGCAAAGAAGGCTGGTTGGGCTACTACTGGGCGCCCACCTCCATCTTGGGCAAATACGAGATGGTGAAACTTGACGCCGGTGTGCCGCACGACAAGGACGCGTTCGAGGCCTGCAACACCAAGACCGAGTGCGACAACCCAACCAAGACCGACTGGGCGCGTGCGGAAGTGTTCACCGTGGTGACCGACCGCTTCCAGAAAGCCGGTGGCCCAGCCGTGGCCTACCTGAACCAGCGCGCCTGGGGCAATGAAACGGTGAACAGCCTGCTGTCTTGGATGAGCGACAACCAGGCCACCGGTGCCGACGGTGCCGCCCATTTCCTGAAAACCCAGCCTGACATGTGGACCGCTTGGGTGTCGCCTGAAGCGGCTGAGAAGATCAAGGCAGCGCTGTAAAGCGGGCCTTGCGCCGTCTGGTCGAGACGGCCAGACGGCCGCCGATGCGGCCAGCGTCGCCAAGCAACGCTGCGCCGCCGTTCTTTTTCTGCCCAAGGAGAGACCATGCCCTGGCTCAATGAATTCCCCTCGCTGGGGCCGGAGACGCTCAGCGCCATGCGCCGCGCCATCGACGGCAGCTTTCGCAACTTCACACGCGAGTACGGTGAGCCGCTGGAGCGTTTGTTTGACCCGCTGCGCGACTTCCTGCTGTTTTCAGAGCGGCTGCTGACCCAATCGCCCTGGCCTGTCGTGGTGGGTGTCATTGCATTCATTGCCTGGGTTGCTTCGCGCTCTTGGAAAATCGTCGCCGGTACCGTGGTCACCTTGCTGTTGATCGGTTTCTTTGGCATGTGGGTTGACACCATGAAGACCATTTCCATGATCTTCGTGTGCACCTTGGTGGCTTTGGCGGTGGGTTTGCCCATTGGCATTGCCATGAGCCGCTGGGACCGGCTGCAAAAAATCATCAGTCCGACACTGGACGTGATGCAGACCATGCCCAGTTTTGTGTACCTGATTCCGGTGGTGATGCTGCTGGGCATTGGCCGCGTGCCGGGCCTGATCGCAGTGGTGATCTACGCCATTCCGCCGGTGATCCGCTTCACCAATCTTGGCATT
>JAUXXN010000195.1 GCA_030684755.1 Hydrogenophaga sp. | reverse complement strand
GGCCGCGACGACGAAATCCGCCGCGCCATCCAGGTGTTGCAGCGCCGCACCAAAAACAACCCGGTGTTGATTGGCGAGCCCGGTGTGGGCAAAACTGCGATTGTGGAAGGCTTGGCCCAGCGCATCGTGGCGGGTGAGGTGCCCGACTCGCTCAAAGGCAAGCGCGTGCTGAGTCTGGACATGGCCGCGCTGCTGGCCGGGGCCAAATTCCGAGGCGAGTTCGAAGAGCGCCTGAAAACCGTGCTGAACGAGCTGGCCAAAGACGAGGGCCAAACCATTGTGTTCATCGACGAGCTGCACACCATGGTGGGCGCGGGCAAAGCCGAGGGCGCGATGGATGCGGGCAACATGCTCAAGCCCGCGCTGGCGCGTGGCGAACTGCACTGTGTGGGTGCCACCACCTTGGACGAATACCGCAAATACATTGAAAAAGACGCGGCCTTGGAGCGGCGCTTTCAAAAAATCATCGTGGGCGAGCCCAGCGTGGAGGCCACCATCGCCATCTTGCGCGGCTTGCAAGAAAAATACGAAGTGCACCACGGCGTGCAGATCACCGACCCGGCCATCGTGGCCGCTGCCGAGCTGAGCCACCGCTACATCACCGACCGCTTTCTGCCTGACAAGGCGATTGACCTGATCGACGAGGCTGCCAGCAAGATCAAGATTGAACTCGACTCCAAACCCGAGGTGATGGACAAGCTCGACCGGCGGCTGATCCAGTTGCAAATTGAGCGCGAAGCGGTGCGGCGCGAGAAGGACGAGGCTTCACAGAAGCGTTTTGGGCTGATTGCCGAAGAAATCGCCCGGCTGGAGAAAGAAATCTCGGACTACGACGAGATTTGGAAGTCGGAAAAAGCCCAGGCGCTGGGTTCCAAAGATGTGATGGAGGAGATGGACCGCATCCGCTCCCAGATCAAGACCTTCACCGACAAGGGCGACTTCAACAAAGTGGCGGAGCTGCAGTACGGCAAGCTGCCCGAGCTGGAAAAACGCCTGAAAGACGCGCAGGCCGTCGAGGCAGGCAAGGCCGCTAACAAAGATGGCAAGGGTCGCCCCCAGTTGCTGCGCACCCAAGTCGGCGCTGAAGAAATCGCTGAGGTGGTGGCGCGTGCCACCGGTATCCCGGTCGCCAAGCTGATGCAGGGCGAGCGCGACAAGCTGCTGGTCATGGAAGACAAGCTGCACCAGCGCGTCGTGGGGCAAGACGAAGCCATCGCCGCCGTGGCCAACGCCATTCGGCGCTCGCGCTCAGGTCTTTCCGATCCAAACCGCCCCACCGGCTCGTTCTTGTTTCTCGGCCCCACCGGTGTCGGAAAAACCGAGTTGTGCAAAGCCCTGGCGGGCTTCCTGTTCGACAGCGAAGACCACCTGATCCGCATTGACATGAGCGAGTTCATGGAGAAGCATTCAGTGGCCCGCCTCATTGGCGCGCCGCCCGGTTACGTGGGTTATGAGGAGGGCGGCTACCTCACCGAAGCCGTGCGCCGCAAGCCATACAGCGTGCTGCTGCTTGATGAGGTGGAAAAAGCGCACCCCGACGTGTTCAATGTGCTGCTGCAAGTGTTGGACGACGGTCGCTTGACCGATGGCCAAGGGCGTACGGTGGACTTTAAGAACACCGTCATTGTCATGACCAGCAACATTGGTTCGCACCTGATCCAAGCCATGGTGGGCCAGCCCTACGACGATGTGAAAGAAGCGGTGTGGGGTGAACTCAAAGATCACTTCCGGCCCGAGTTCCTCAACCGTATCGACGAGACTGTGGTGTTCCACGCGCTGGACGCACAGCACATTGCGTCTATCGCGGGCATTCAACTCAAAGCCTTGCAGGCCCGGTTGCTAAAAATGGATCTCCGCCTTGAAGTCACTTTTGCCGCGCTGGATGAACTTGCCAAGGTGGGGTTCGATCCTGTGTTCGGCGCCCGGCCGCTTAAGCGGGCGATTCAGCAACGCATCGAGAATCCGCTGTCCAAGCTGCTGCTGGAAGGCAAGTACCCACCCAAGTCGGTCATCCCGGTCGGGGTAGACCCGGTGCGCAACCCTGGCGTCTTTGCTTTTGGTGAACCCTTGAGCATGGCGTAAGGCCGCGTAGGTCGCTGCTTGTACCTACCTGTGTGCGCCCAAACCTTTGAGGTACACACAGGTAGAGCTAAAATACTTAGCGCATGTTGACCAAGCCGATAAAACCGGTATATAATTCGAGGCTTCGCTGATCACTGCTGCTAAGTTCTAAACTTAGCAAAGCAACAGCAAAGTGTGGGAAGTGTTTAAAGATCAATCTGAAAATATTTCTCGCAGACGCTAAAAACTGTGTCATAATACGAGGCTCAGCTGATCGCAGCTAAGCAAGACGGACGGGGTAGCAAACGCTGCTGTGTTTGTTGGATCATTAAAA
>JAUXXN010000186.1 GCA_030684755.1 Hydrogenophaga sp. | reverse complement strand
ACCGTCGCGCGTTTGGCCAGCACACCCAGCGGTGCGTCCAATTCATCCATCCAGCGCAAACTGCCCAGCGCCAGCCGAACACCCTGCACCGTGCCCCAGCCACCGCGCCCAGCCACGGCCTGCACATCTTGCGCGGCATCGCTGCTCAACACCAGCCCCCCCGCAGCGGCAGCGTCCAGCACCGCGCGGGCCAGCGGGTGGGCGCTCTGCGCTTGCAGTGCGCTGGCGGCTTGCAGCACCGCCCGCTCGTCCACGCCGGGCATGGCTTCAATCAACTGTAGCCGTGGACGACCCACGGTGAGCGTGCCGGTTTTGTCAAACGCCACCGTGTCCACGCGGTGCGCAATTTCCAACGCCTGCACATCCTTGATCAATATGCCGTGTTGCGCGGCCACACCGGTTCCGGCCATGATGGCCGTGGGCGTTGCAAGGCCCAGCGCGCAAGGGCAGGCAATCACCAACACCGCCACAGCGTGCAGCAAGGCTTCTTCCACCGGCGCACCGCTCCAGAGCCAAGCCGCCAGCGTCACGGCGGCAATGACCAGCACCACCGGCACAAACACCGCAGCCACCCGGTCCACCAAGCGCTGCACCGGCGCCTTGGTGGCTTGTGCGTCTTGCACCAGCGCAATGATCTGGGCCAGCACGCTCTGTGCGCCAATGGCGCGCACCTGCACCTCCACCGAACCCTCGCCATTGAGCGCGCCACCGGTCACAAAATCACCCGTCTTTTTGCTCACCGGCATGGCCTCGCCAGTCAGCATCGACTCATCGGCCTGCGTGTGGCCCAGCAGCAACTCGCCATCGGCGGCAAAGCGCTCACCCGGCAGCACACGGATGATGTCGCCCGGCAACAGCTCGTCCACCGGCACATCGGTGATTTCCATGCGCCGAACGCCGTCGGGCAACAAATGGGCGCGCTCGGGCCGCAACGCGTGCAGCGCACGGATGGCGCTGGTGGTCTGGCGCTTGGCGCGGGTTTCCAACCATTTGCCCAACAGCACCAGCGTGATCACCACCGCCGAACCCTCGTAATACAGGTGCACCATCTCGCCCGGCTCGGCCTTCCACCACAGCCAGGTGGACAACGCCCAACCCGCCGTTGTGCCGATGGCCACCAGCAATTCCATGTTGCCCGTGAGCGCTTTCAGCGCGTGCCAGCCTGCCTTGTAAAAGCGCGCACCCAGCACAAATTGCACCGGCGTGGCCAACACAAACTGGATGGCGGCGGGCAGCATCCAATGCTTGCCAAACAGGTCTCCAACCATGGGCAGCGCCAGCGGCGTTGACAGCAAAACACCCACCAACACCGGCCACAAGTCCACCGGTAAGCCCATCCAGTGCGCGGGCGTGCTGTCGTCCATGGCGTCGGGGGTGCGCGGTTCGTAGCCAGCGTCACGCACGGCGCGCTTCAGGCGCGCCAGGGTCTGGGCATCGTGCGCACCGGTCAGTGTGATGCGCGCCGACTCGGTGGCCAGGTTCACCGTGGCTTCGCTCACGCCCGCCTGCTTTTTCAGCGTTTTTTCTACCCGCGACACACACGAGGCACAAGTCATGCCGCCAATACCCAGGTCGATTTGGCTGGGCGTTTCGGTCGCTGTATTCAAACTTTTCATTCCCACAGCATAAGCTTTCCCCCAGTAGGAAGGTCAAGCGACAAGGTGTATCGTTCTTTTTTCAGCAACTTGACCTTGACACCGTGTCAAGCCCGAGCATGGGCACATCGTCTATCTCTACCCACCGGAACACACCATGAACCAGATTTTTTCCGTGCAAGGCATGACCTGCGGTCACTGCGAAAAAGCCGTCACCACCGCCATCAAACTGCTTGACCCCCAAGCCGTCGTCAGCATTGACCGCATCCAGAACCGGGTCGAAGTGGACACCGAACAACCCCGCGAAGCGGTGGCTGAAGCCATTCGTGAAGAGGGCTACAACGTGGCTCCATGAAAACCTGCCACCACACGCCCACCCAAGACACCGACCCGTCGCTGGCGGCGGTCAACGCTTGGCCGGTCAACATTGGCTCAGCGGCGCGGCTCAGCGGCATTTCCCCGAAAATGCTGCGCCACTACGAATCGCTCGGCCTGCTGGGCACGGTCAACCGCACCGACAACAACTACCGCCAGTACAGCCTGGCCGATGTGCACACGCTGCGCTTCATCCGCCGCTCGCGCGACATGGGCTTTGGCCTAGACGCCATTGCCGAGCTGGTGGGCCTGTGGCACAACCGCCGTCGCAGCAGCGCCAGTGTGAAGCGCATTGCCCAGAAACACCGCGACGAACTGAGCCAACGCATTGAAGCGCTGCAAGCCATGCAACGCAGCTTGGACGGTTTACTCAACCTGTGCCCTGGCGATGGGCGTCCCGGCTGCCCAATCCTGGACGACCTGGCCCACCCTTGACCTGCGTCAAGAGCCACACCACCCCTGCGCGCAAACGGAACAAATCTTTACAGAAGCGATTCAATAGGTCACCGAGCCGATACACAGGACTCGCACACTGAAGCCATTCCAGAAACACACAACCGATGCGATTTCTGGAACGTCTTTCAACCAACGACCCAGGAGTGAACACCATGAAACTGATTTCCAAAAAAGGCTTGATCGCCGCCGCACTTGCCACCGCCTTTGTGGGCATTTCAGCCACCGCCATTGCACAAGGCATGGGCGGCATGTCGCACGGCATGCACGCACAACACATGGCCCAGGGCAGCACCGCAGCCGGCCAGCCCGACATGGCCCAACGCCAGGCTCAGCGCATGGAAAGCATGCAGAAATACCATGCTGAGCGCCAGGCACAACTGAAAACCGAGCTGAAGCTCACTGCCGACCAGGAACCTGCCTGGAATGCCTTTGTGGCACGCACAGCGCACGAGCCCCGCGCCATGAAAGCCGGTGCGCGTGAAGACTGGTCCAAACTGACCACCCCTGAGCGCCTGGACAAAATGCAAGCCCTAAAGGCCGAGCGCGACGCTCAGATGACCCAGCGCATCGATGCCACCAAAAGCTTTTACGCCGCGCTCACGCCCGAGCAGCAAAAAGTGTTTGACACCCAAGCCCACGGCGGCATGCAGCGCGCTGGCATGAAAGGTGAGCACCGCATGGGCGGCAAAGGCGGCCACAAAGGCATGGGCAGCATGGGCGGCATGGGCTGTGAAGCTGGCATGCAAAAACAAAGCTGATCCCCTCGGGCGCATGACGCCCGCCCTGCCCAGCAAAACAGCCCCGCCCACCCGGGGCTGTTTTGCTTGATGTGCATCAAGCCCTGCGCCGCAGCCAGCCGATAAGCTGCCCCGCCATGGACTTCGACCTCATCATCATCGGCGCAGGCCCCGCCGGGTTGTGCTTGGCCCGGGCTTTGCGCGGCAGCGGTTTGCACATCGGCATGGTCGAGCAAAGCAGCTTGGCGGCGCTGCAAAACCCGGCGTTTGACGGTCGGGAAATTGCCCTCACCCAACACAGCGCGGTGCTGCTGCGCCAGCTCGGTCTGTGGTCACGGCTGGGCGAATCCCACATTGCGCCGCTGCGCGATGCCCTCGTGCTCGACGGCAGCTCCGGGCGCAGCCAATCGCGCATGCACATCAGCCACACCCTCAGCCCCAAGCCCGAGCTGGGCTATTTGGTGGCCAACCACCACATCCGCCGCGCCGCCTTTGAAGCGACCATGGCCACAGACGGTGATACCCCCGGAACGCCCCCCACCCTGCACAGCGAACAACAGGTCACACACATCCACACCAACGCCCACGGCGCCCATCTCACCCTGGCCAGCGGCACCACTCTGAGCGCCCGGCTGGCCGTGGCCGCCGACAGCCGCCATTCCAGCACCCGCCGTGCCATGGGCATACCGGCCGACATGCACGACTATGGCCGCACCATGCTGGTGTGCAACATGACCCACGAACAGCCCCACCATGAAACTGCGTGGGAATGGTTCGACCACGGCCAGACGCTGGCCCTGCTGCCCATGAACCCCTGCCCGCTCAGCGGCTTGCCGCGTTCCTCGGTGGTGCTCACCCTGCCCAGCCAAGCCTTGCAGCCGTTGATGGACCTGCCCGAAGCCACCTTCAACACCGCCATGGCCGAGCGCTTTGGTCACCAGTTGGGCGCCATGCGCCTGTGCAGCACCCGCCACGCCTACCCGCTGGTGGGCGTGTGGGCGCGCCGCCTGGTGGCGCAACGCTTCGCTGCCGTGGGCGACGCCGCCGTGGGCATGCACCCCGTCACAGCGCATGGATTCAACTTGGGTCTGCGCAGCATCCATACCTTGTCGCAACTGCTCACCCAAGCGCACCAAAGAGGTCAAGACATCGCCTCGCCAACCTTGCTGGAGCGTTATCAACGCACACACCAAAACGCCAGCCGAGGCTTGTACATGGCTACCCACGCATTGGCGCAGCTTTACACCCGCGAAGAAGCACCGGCCCGCTTCTTGCGTCAAGTCTTGGTGGATCTTGGTGAGCGCTTCACCCCGTTCAAACGCGCAGTAGCGGCGTCGTTGACCGGGTTGCACTGAGGTTCAAAAGGCCTGCGCAAGCCACTCATTTCACGCGGCCGCACCGGCCAACGTGGCACAGGTGCTGGCTACGGTACCCACAACGCCCGCCAAAACATATTGCGCTTCATCAAGGCGAACGTCAGCATTCAGGTCTAAATTGTCGAGCTAGCTCTGCACAGGCACGCCCGATGCCTGCGGATTCCCCGCCAGACAACCACCCAAAGCCGAGGAGACCCGACTTGCTGTCCGCCTACATCACCCATGCCGACTGCGCCCGCCACGACATGGGCCCGCACCACCCCGAATGTCCCGACCGTCTGGGCGCCATCAACGACCACCTGTTGGTCAAGGGCCTGCTGGACTACATGATCCCGTACGACGCCCCGCTGGCCACCGAAGAACAGCTCAGTCGCGCGCACGCTTCGCTCTACGTCAGTGAAATCTTCAACGCCTCGCCCGCAGAAGGCCTGCACGCGGTAGACCCCGACACCAACATGTGTCCCCACACCCTCACCGCCGCCCTGCGCGCCGCCGGTGCCGCCGTGCAAGCCACCGACCTTGTGCTCGCCGGCGACGCACCCACCGCGTTTTGCTGCGTACGCCCGCCCGGCCACCACGCCGAACGCTCCGCCGCCATGGGCTTTTGTTTCTTCAACAACGTGGCCGTGGGTATTCGCCACGCGCTCAACGTCCACGGTGTGCAGCGCGTCGCGCTGATCGACTTTGACGTGCACCACGGCAACGGCAGCGAAGACATTTTTCAGGGCGACGAGCGCGTGCTCATGTGCTCCATTTTTGAAAAAGGCCTCTATCCGTTCAACGGCGAAACCGCCACCGGCGACAACATGGTCAACGTCGGCCTGCCCAGCCGCTCTGGCAGCGACGCCTTTCGCGAAGCCGTCACCCAGCACTGGGTGCCCGCTCTCGACGCTTTTGCCCCGGAATTGATCTACATCTCGGCCGGCTTTGACGCCCACCGAGAAGACGACATGGGCAACCTGGGTTTGGTCGAAGCAGACTACGCCTGGGTCACCCAAGAACTCATGAAAATCGCCAATAAACACGGTAAAGGCCGCGTCATTTCTTGCCTGGAAGGCGGCTACGTGCTCAGCCCCCTGGCTCGCAGTGTGGCCGCCCATGTACGTGTGTTGATTGGAGCCGACTGACATCTACCCCATACCCTTTTTCCCGCCTCTGGTGGGATTCAGGGGCTCCGCCGCTGGGCGGGCTGCTGTCCAAAGGCATGGGTTTTGGGCATGATGTTTCAGGCATAAATCAACACGCCACCGCATCTTTTTTGCAGCAACCCGAGTCCCCCATGGACAAACATTACCTCACCCCCCTCTTTCAACCCGAAACCATCGCCGTCTTTGCCGGCAACAGCGATAGCCCCGAACTTCAAACAACGCAAGCGCGGGCGCTGGTGGCCGCGCTCACCCAGCAGCGCTTCAACGGCCAGCTGGTGTTTCTCGACATCCACACCACCGGCACCCTGGCCGACCTGGCGCAAACCCGGGCCGACCTCGCCATCATCGTGCTGCCCCCCGACGAAGCCCTTGAAGCGCTCGAACTCGCTGGCCGCATCAAATGCCGAGCAGCCCTTGTCGTGGGCAGCGGCACACCCGCCGATAAGGCCTTAGAGATGCACCGCGTGGCGCGCCGACACGGCATGCACCTGCTTGGCCCCAACAGCATGGGCTTTCAGCGCCCGCGCAGCGGCCTCAACGCCAGCATTGCAGGCCCACTGACCTCCGTCGGTCCGCTGGCCCTCGTTTCACAGTCGGGCGCGCTCACCGCCTCCATCCTCGACTGGGCCAGCCTCAACGCAGTCGGCTTTTCCACCGTCGTCTCGCTCGGTCCCAACACCTCCGTCAACTTGTCGCAGGTGCTCGATTACCTGGCCTCCGATGCTCAAACCCACAGCATCGTCGTCTACATGGAAGGCATCTACAACGCCCGGCGCTTCATGAGCGCGCTGCGCGCGGCCGCCAACGCCAAACCGGTGGTGGTGCTCAAAGCCGGGCGCAAAACCGCTGGCAACCAAGCTGCGCAAACACACAGCGGCACCATCGTGGGCAGCGACGACGTGTTCGACGCCGCCCTGCGACGCGCGGGCGCGGTGCGCGTGCGCTCGTTTGTAGAACTTTTTTCAGCCGCCAAGTGCCTCGCCTCGCGCTACCGCCCGGTGGGTAAACGCTTGGCCATCGTCAGCAACGGCGGCGGCCCCGGCGTGCTGGCGGCCGACTGGATCAGCGAAATTAAACTTGAACTCGGTCGCTTAGCCCCCGATGCCGTCAAAGCCCTCCAGCCCCAGCTGGCGCCCTTGGCCTCGCTGTGCGACCTGATCGACCTGTCGGAAGAAGCCACACCCGCGCACTACCAAGCCGCCATCGACGCCGCCGGCCACGACCGCACCATCGACGGCGTGCTGGTGGTGCACTCGCCCAAAGCCGGCACCGACGCCGCCGACGTGGCCCGCGCCATGGCCAGCCTCAAAGGCAAGATGAGCAAACCGCTGCTGTGCTGCTGGATGGGCGACGCCTCCGTCATCGAAGCCCGCGAAGTGTTGGCGGCTGCGGCCATTCCCAGCTTTCGCACTCCCGAAGCCGCCGTAGGCGCCTTTGGCAACATCGCCAGCTTCTACGAAAATCAGCAACTGCTGCAACAAACGCCGCCGCCCCTGTCCACCCTGGCCAAGCCCGACATTGAAGGCGCTCGCCTGCTGATTGAAAACGTGCTCACCGAGCGGCGCAAAGTGCTCACCGAAATGGAATCCAAGGCCCTGCTCTCGGCCTTTCACATCCCGGTCACACAAACCATCTTGGCCCGCAGCGCCAACGAAGCCATGATGATCGACACCCAGTTGGGCTACCCAGTGGCGCTCAAAATCGATTCTCCAGACATCAGCCACAAAAGCGATGTGAACGGCGTGGCCCTGAACGTGCTCAACGCTGTGGGGGTGCGCGACGTCTACAACACCATGATCCAGGCCGTGGCCAAAGCCCAGCCCAGCGCCCGCATCAACGGTGTCACCATTCAGAAAATGGCGCCCAACAAGCGCGGGCGCGAACTCTACATCGGCCTCGTCACCGACGACCCGTTCGGCCCCGTCATCGCTTTTGGCGCCGGCGGCACCATGATCGAGCTTATCAACGACCGAGCCATGGAGCTGCCACCGCTCAACCAGTTTCTGGCACGTCGGCTCATTGAACGATCCCGCGTGGCAGAAACCCTGGGCGAATGGCGCGGCGCCAGCGCAGTGGACATGGACGCACTGGAACATGTACTGCTGCGCGTGTCAGAAATGGTGTGCGAACTGCCCCAGCTGCGCGAGATGGACATCAACCCCATCATCGTAGACGCCTCCGGCGCAGTGGCGGTGGACGCCCGTATCGTCATCGACAACGCACCCGCCACCGCTCGCAACTACGCCCACCTGGCCATCCTGCCCTACCCAGCCCGTTATGAGCAGGTGTGGCCGCTGCGCGGCGGTGGTGAGTACACCATCCGCCCCATCCACCCCGACGACGCGCAGATGGTGCAAACGCTGGTCAAAGAGCTGTCACCCGAAAGCCGGTACTTCCGCTTCGTCTCATCGCTCAAAGAACTTCCGCCATCCATGCTCTCGCGGCTCACCTTGATCGATTACGACCGCGAAATGGCCCTGGTTGCCATTCACCGCACCCGCAAAAACAGCGCTGACGGTGAAACGGTGGAAACCGAACGCATCGTGGGTGTGTCGCGCTACATCACCAACCCCGACAAATCGAGCTGCGAGTTCTCATTGTTGGTGGCCGACGACTTCAACGGCAAAGGCCTGGGCTCGCGGCTCATGCTCAGCATCATGGAAGAAGCCCGCGACAAAGGCCTGACTGAAATTGAAGGCCTGGTGTTGGCCAACAACCCCGGCATGCTCAAGCTCATGAAGGGCCTGGGCTACGAAGTGAAAACTTTTGCCGAAGACCCCGACTTCAAACTGGTGACACACACCCTGTAAAACCGGGTTTTAAAGCCCCAACCCAAAAAAAACCGCCTACCCGGCGGTTTTTTTTCGCCCCGCTTGCCCTGTTGGGCTTCCTGCTTGTTATCTCTCTATAGCTTTAATACAAATTAGTAGCAGTAGTAGAGGGGGCAGTTTTGTGTGGAAAACCCCATTTTCTTCAACCCCAACAAGCACTTAGCCCCTGCCAAACCCTGTGCAGCCCGCCCTGTTGCTTGCCGACAGAAAAGGGGACAACTGGGCAAAACAGCCTGAACCTGTGGATAACCATGTGGTTGTTAAAAAGTTGTACACAGGCTTGTGAAGAAAACCAGTGGGGCAACAAACAAGCCGCAGCCACCACCGCTGTGGACGAGATGCACACCTTCATGCGGTCGCGCAAGCCGGTCCGCTCCCTGGACCTCAAGGCCCACATGGATGAGCTGGGCATGAGGTTTGTGCCGGAAGCGTCGATGGCCTTGCTCTGGCTGGTGCCTGGCACCCAACCGGCAGGCGTGGCTTGCGCCGAGGCCACTCTGGTGGCACTGAAAAATTCACCAGCGGTGGTGCCCGCTCTGTGCGCACTGTAGGTTGCACTGCGCACAGGCTTGCCGCTGTCCACGTTGAATGCCGATTAGGCCAGGGCGTCCACCACGGAGGGTTTTCAAATTTTTTGCACACCATTGACGGTGTTCGGCACGGGCCGTGCGGCCGGAACCGCTCGCAAGTCTTAAATTTTCAGAAAAACAGGTTTTTGGTTCCCGCCTCCTATCTCTCTATAAGTACTATTACAAATTAGTAGCAGTAGTAGAGGTCACCTTTTTGTGTGGACAAGCGGGTTTTCTTCAACCAAATTAAGCACTTAAGCCACGCAAAAGCCTGTGCAGAAACCCCTGTTGTCTGGCAGCAGCAATGGGGACAACTGGCAGGCGCCCCGCTGTTTTGTGGATAACACAGTGGTTGATAAAAAGTTATCAATAGACTTGTGGGTAAGTCCGCTGGCCATGCCCGTGAGTGCGTCACTCCCCATCCACCACATCCCGCCCTTTGCTGCTGCGCCAGATGGCCCGCACCAGCCACAGGCCGCCCACGAAGGCGCTGGCGAAGCCGATGAAGCCGAAGGCGGGCAAGCCGAACAGGGTAGGTCCGCCTTGCACGGTCATGACGATGGACGAACCGATGATGAGTGCCGCGATGACCAGCGCCATGGTGAGACGGTTGGCCGCTCGGTCGATCTGGTCGCCCACGCGTTTGAGATGGGCCAGCTCAATGCCCACGTGCAGACGGCCCCGGCGGGCGTTGCGCAGCAAGCGGCTGACGTCGTGGGGCAGCTGTTCGGCCACAGCCAGGGTACGGCGTAGGGTTTGCCAAGCCCGGCTGACCACCGCTTGGGGTTTGTAGCGGGTGCGCACCACTTGGCGCAGCAGCGGCAAGGCTTCGGTGGTCGTGTGAAACGCAGGGTCGAGCCCTCGGCCCATGCCTTCCAGGGTGATAAAGGCTTTGATGAGCAGGGCCATGTCGGTGGGCAATCCGAGGTGGTGTTCGCGCAAGATGGTGGTCACGTCGGCCAGCATTTGGCCGAGATTGAGCTGGGCCAACGGGATGCCGTGGTACTGGTCTACGAAGGTTTCGATTTCTGTTTCGAGTTGCGCAAGGTTGACCCCGTGTTCGTCGCCGGTCCAGTCCAATAGCACGTCGGCCACGGTTTGCGAGTTGCGTTCAACCAGGCCAAGCAGCAGGTTGAGCAGTTCGTCGCGGCGGCGCTGCGAGAGGCGTCCGACCATGCCGAAGTCGATGAAGGCGATGCGGTTGCCTTCCAAATAAAACACGTTGCCGGGGTGCGGGTCGGCGTGAAAAAAACCGTCTTGCACAATCATTTTCAAAACGGCCTGGCTGCCACGTTGGGCCAGCAGTTTGCGGTCAAAACCTTGGCTGTCGAGACCCGCCAAGTCGTTACCGGCCACACCACCCACAAAGTCTTGCACGTTGACGCGCTCGGTGGTGTGCTGCCAATGGACTTTGGGCACCACGATCCAGGGCAAGGGTGCGAGGTTGGCGGCGATGCGCTCGGCGTTGCGGCATTCACTGGCCAAGTCCAGCTCGCGCTTGAGCGATCGCGCCAGTTCGCGCACCAGTTGTTGGGGCCGGTAGGGCTTGAGGCTGGGTATTTCGGCTTCGGCCACGGCGGCGAGGCGGGCGAGCAGGCGCAGGTCGGCTTCGATGGTGTGGGTGATGCCGGGGCGGCGGATTTTGACGACCACTTCGGTGCCGTCTTTGAGCTGGGCGCGGTGCACCTGCGCAATGGAAGCGGCGGCCAGTGGCTCGGGGTCGAAGCGGGCAAACACGTCTTCAGGCTCACCACCCAGGTCTTCGCGCAGCTGGGCGCGCAGGCTGTTCAGTGGCACGGCGGGCACGTGGCTTTGCAGTTTTTCGAATTCAGCGATGTATTCGGGACCAAACAAGTCGGCGCGACCGGCCAAAATTTGGCCGAGCTTGACAAAGGCGGGGCCAAGTTCTTCGAGGGTCCGGCGAACCTGCACCGGGGGTTCAAGGCGGGCGAGGTCGGCGGCGTGGTCCCATTTCAGGGCATGTCCGGCGCGCTCAAGCGGGTCGGCAAGGCCAAGGCGGCGCACGCTGTCGCCAAAACCGTGGCGAATCAGCACTCCAAAAATTTGATTGAGCCGCCCCATGTCTCGGGCAGCGCCCAGCGTTTCGATCAGCATGGCCGGATGATAGACGGGAGGCCATGCCTCTGCGGGTTGGAAGCAGGGAATGAGAAACACACCGTGCAAGCGGTGTTCAAGCCCGTTGAACGACAGAGACAGGCTGGCGCAGTCCTCGTTTTATCCAACCAGCAACGTTGTGCAGCAAGAATTTCAGCAGATCGGTTTTTATAGGCGCATAATCCAAACGTTCGGTCAGTTTCACTGGCTGCACGGGTTAGGTGATCGGTCAGTTTCGCGCGCTACGGCGGTACTTTTTTGGTTTGTTGTGCTTTCGGGACCCCATCGCTTTGTTTTACGTGTTTTTGAGGAGTCCCCATGGGCAATAAACTTTACGTCGGCAATCTGCCGTACACCGTCCGCGACGAAGACCTGCAACAGTCTTTCAGCGAATTCGGCTCTGTCAGCAGCGCCAAAGTCATGATGGAGCGCGACACGGGTCGTTCCAAAGGTTTCGGTTTCGTTGAAATGGGCAATGACGCCCAAGCACAAGCTGCCATCAACGGCATGAATGGCCAGTCGCTCGGCGGCCGCAGCATCACAGTGAACGAAGCTCGCCCGATGGAGGCACGTCCTCCCCGCACCGGCGGCTACGGCGGTGACCGCTCAGGTGGCGGTGGTGGTTATGGCGGCGACCGTTCCGGCGGTGGCGGCTACGGCGGCGGCGGCGGTCGCGGCGGCTACTAAGCCCTGCAACTTCTGTCAACGGCAACCATGCCGTTGTACCCCAGTTGACTCAACTTGGCGTTGAGTCCTGAAAAAAGCTCCAGAACTTTTGTTTTGGAGCTTTTTTTGCTTTGGAAGCTGACTGGTTCAGCGTCTATTTGCGTTCGGGCAACTCAATCTTGACTTCAAGCACTTCCAGATCGTCTTCACGTTCCAGCATGACCTTGATGTCTTCGGGATTGATCTTGATGTATTTGCTGATCACAGCCATCAGCTCGCGTTGTAGCGCGGGCAAATAATCAGGCTCGTCCTTATTTCGGCCACCGCGCTCATGCGCCAGGATGATCTGCAACCGCTCTTTGGCGACACTGGCTGTTTTCTTTTTTTCACCAAGCAAGAATGACAAGAGCGACATACCTTACTTCCTTCCAAATATGCGCTTGAGAAAGCTGGCTTTTTCAGCATCAATGAAGCGCAGCGGCTTGTCGGTACCGAGAAAGCGGTCGACAACGTCGTTGTAAGCCTCAGCCACGTCGGTGCCCTTGAGGTGGATCGCTGGTGTTCCTTGGTTGGAAGCGGTCAACACGCTTTCGCTCTCGGGAATGACCCCAATCAGCTTGACACGCAGGATGTCTTGAATGTCTTCTAGTGAAAGCATCTGCCCCTCGGCCACGCGCGTGGGGTTGTAGCGCGTGATCAGCAGATGTTCCTTGATGGGTTCCTTGCCCTCAATGGCGCGCTGAGTCTTGCTGCCCAACATGCCCAGAATGCGGTCAGAGTCGCGCACGCTGGAAACTTCGGGGTTGGTCACAACCAGCGCTTCGTCGGCATAGTGCATGGCCATGAGGGCACCCGTTTCAATACCAGCGGGCGAATCGCAAATGATGTATTCAAAACCCATGGATGCCAAGTCGGTCAGCACTTTGTGCACACCTTCCTGGCTCAACGCGTCTTTGTCGCGCGTTTGGCTGGCGGCCAGCACATACAAGTTCTCGCACTGCTTGTCTTTGATGAGCGCCTGGTTCAGGTTGGCTTCACCATGGATGACATTGATCAGGTCGTAGACCACACGGCGTTCGCAGCCCATGACGAGATCGAGGTTGCGCAAACCGACATCGAAGTCAATCACAGCGGTTTTGTGGCCTCGCATGGCGAGACCGGTCGAAAAACTGGCGCTGGTGGTGGTTTTACCCACCCCGCCTTTGCCAGAGGTAACGACAACAATTTTGGTCATGGTGAAAATTCTTTCAGAAGCACGGTGGTGTGTGGCGCCAATCGGATGGAGTACGGCATCACACAGACAAAGGGTCGATCACAAGCTTTTCCCCATCCTCCCCAAGCACCAAGCGAACTTGGGCTGCTTTGCCCAGCACCGTGGCCGGCAAAGGAACTTCGCAGGTGCGGTAAATACCCGCAACCGAGATCAACTCGGGCGCCATGTTGAGGGCAAAAATTCGGGCTTCGGTGTTGCCGCGAGCACCTGCAATGGCCTTGCCGCGCAGGGGAGCGTAAACATGAATGTGACCGTCAGCCATGACTTCAGCTCCAGGGTTGACCATGGCCAGCAACACCAAGTCACGCCCTCGGGCATAGACCTGCTGGCCTGAGCGAAGAGGTTTGTCAACAATCAATGCATCGGCGGGTGGAACCGCTGCCGTTTGTGTGTCGGATGCGGCCGAACTGGCTGTGGGCGTCGCCGCCACACGGTGCACCGCAGCGTCTGGGGCTGAAATGAGACCTGCGTCGATGGCCCGGGCCATTTGTTCTGCGGTACCTCCACGCACGGCCATGGGTGTCAGCCTGTATTGGCGCAACATGTGCACCAGTGCCGAAAAGTCAAGGCTGGCGTCCGGTTCAACCGATTGAAGAGGAGAGAGGTCTATGACCAGTGAATCATGGTCAAAAAAATCGGGTACATCACCGAAGTGTTGGGCAAACTCTGCATCCAGACGGGACAAATTGGCGGATTTGAGCAACAGAGCCACCAGAGGCAAGTTGGCACTCTTGATCTCGAAGGTGGTCGGGGCGTTGGCAGCGAATGCAACGGACATGGATGGTGCTACAGACTCAAAACCGGGGATTCCAAGGAAAAAAGCAACGGACGCGAATCCCTTTCAAGCCCGCTACCCAAGCTCCGGCATCTTATCAGCCGGGCGCAGCATCACCGTCAGACACTTGTAGCCAAGTGTGAACAGCTGCCGAATACGGGTATTTTCTGACCACGCGCCGTCCTTTAACAATGTTGGATTCGCGCGCAAGACGGTATACAGATTGCTATTTAACAATGCATGTGGATTTCGAACGCACCATACTGCCACGTGATGAAGACGCAACCACCACCGCTCACGGCATCTCCAGATCATCAGCCTGAGATGGCTTCGCCAGTTCCTTCGAAGACTGCATGGGGTTGGCGGCAGACACGGGTGTGGTGGCGCATGACGCGACCGGCGTTTTTGCTGCTCACGGTGGTGGCCTGCGTTCTGGGTACCGCTACCGCAGCCGCGTGTGGCTGTGGGCTGGATCTGCCACTGGCACTGGGCGCCACCTTTCTGGCTGTGCTGGCGCATGCTGCAGGCAATGTGTTGAACGATTTGCATGATGCGCGCAACGGCGCCGACGCGGCCAACCGGCAAGGCATCTTCCCATTCACGGGCGGCTCCCGCTTGATACAGACCGGTGTGGTGAACGAACGGCAAACCGCCGAACTGGCCACAGCCTTGTTGGTTTTTCTGGTGCCAGCGGGTTTGCTGTTGGCGGTGAAGACCGGCGGTGGTGTGTTGCTCCTGGGCATGGCAGGGCTGGCGCTGGCCTGGGCATATTCGGCGCCACCGCTGAAGTTGATGTCGCGTGGTTTGGGCGAACTGACCGTAGCCCTGGTGTGGTTTTTGGTGGTAGTGGGCGCTGACTATGTACAGCGGCGACACTTCTTCCCCATCCCCGCGTGGGTGGCGCTGGGTTTTGCGCTGCTGGTGGCGGCGTTGCTTTTGATCAATGGTTTTCCAGACGCTGAAGGAGACGCCCAAGTGGGCAAACGCACGTTGGTGGTGCGTCTGGGGTCAGTGCGCTCCAGTGCTTTGTACGCTCTGCTGGTGCTGGCTGCTCACCTTTGGCTGGTGGCGGGGGTGTGGCTGTTGGTCCCGCCCACACAAGCCTTGTGGGGTCTGGTCTCTTTGCCGCTTTCCCTGGCAGCGGCTGGTTGGCTGGCTTGGCACGTGCACCAACCCGCGCGACTGAAACCGGCGTTGGTGCTCAGCGTGGCCGCCGTTTTGTTGCACGGCTTGGGTTTGGCGGCAGGATTTTTACAGCTGGCCCAACTGCGCTGATTGTTTTTGGCTGTTGGTGTGAGCACAGCAAACCTACTGCAACCGCCAAACAGCGGTTGATCACAACCTTGTGCATAACTTTTTAGCAACTACCGAGTTATACACAGGTGTTTGATGCTTCGGCAAGTTGTCCCCTTTTCTGAATTTGAGTGGCAGGCCTCTCTGCACAGCCTTTTGAAAGATCTAAGTGCATGTTTATATTGAAGAAAACCCACTTGTTCACAAAAAATCGGTCCCTCTACTACTGCTACTAATTTGTATTAAAGCTATAGAGAGATAACAAGCGGGGAACTGATGACCGGCACAGGCGCTGTTTTTTGCAGTTTTTCCCTAGCCGTGTTACATTGACGGGTTCGCCTTGGGCGACTGGCCGCGTCAAGCCCCTTTGGGTACGTCGCACCGCCCCTGGCAGAGGGGTTGCCGGTCCAGCCCCTCCACGGCGGGTCACAT
>JAUXXN010000184.1 GCA_030684755.1 Hydrogenophaga sp. | reverse complement strand
TTATGCGGTTTTTCAGAGCTGGCGCATGGAAAGTTACGTTGGAACACAACATTTTTAGGCGTCACTTCAGCATGCTGTCTGTCGGCACGCTCTCCAAGCCTGAAAATCAATCCATCATCCACCTCTTTTATTCAAGAGTTTAGCTATGTCAACGACCGCCGTTTCGACCTTTTCTTTTGCCACCTGCGATCTCTGTGATGCATCCAAAAACGACAGCTCTGGCGCATTTCGTGTCCTACCGCCTGTGTTCCGAGATTTCGGAGCAGCAAGCCGCTTTGCAGGTCCGGTGGTGACCGTCAAATGCTTTGAAGACAACACCTTGGTCAAGGCTGCCGTGGACAGTCCTGGCGAGGGCCGTGTGCTGGTTGTGGACGGCGGGGCTTCGTTGCGTCGGGCCTTGGTCGGTGGCAATTTGGGTGCTGCCGCTGCTCGCAATGGTTGGGCTGGCGTGGTGGTGAATGGTTGCGTGCGCGATGTGGCCGAGTTGGCGCTGTGCCAGACCGGTATCCGCGCCTTGGCAGCCATGCCGTTGCCTACTGAAAAACGCAACGAAGGTCAGAGCGATGTGGCGGTGCAAATACAAGGCGTTTGGGTTCGCCCGGGGGACTGGCTCTATGCCGATGTGGACGGCATGGTGGTGTCGGGCTCAGCGTTGCACGCTTGATCAAGCACCTGCACCGTCAAAATCAGGCGCTCAGCCCTTTGTAGAGCATGTAGGCTGCCAGAACATACAGGATGCTCGCAAACACCCGTTTGAGGGCTTTGACGGGCAAGGCGTGGGCCGCTCGCACACCCACGGGTGCCATGAACACGCTGGCGGTGGCAATCACAGCCAGCGCGGGCGCAAAAATGTAGCCTACCGAACCGATGGGCAAGCCCGCAACACCTTGGCCTGCCACCACATAACCCAGCGCATTGGCCAATGCAATTGGAAAACCCAGCGCCGCGCTGGTGGCCACGGCGTTGTGGATGGCAACGTTGCACCAAGTCATGAACGGCACACTGACAAAGCCGCCGCCCGCACCGACCAAGCCCGACAGAAAACCAATCACGCCACCCGCGCCCAGTTGCCCAGCGCTGCCTGGCAAGGTGCGTGTGGGTTTGGGCTTTTTGTCCAGCAGCATCTGGGTGGCCGAAAAGCTGACGAACGCTGCAAAAAACAAGGCCAGCCAACTGCCCTTGAGCAGCGCAAACACGCCCATGCTGGCCAGCGCCGAGCCCAACACAATGCCCGGCGCCAAACGTTTGACAATGTCCCAGCGCACCGCGCCGCGCTGGTGGTGCGCGCGCACGCTGGAAATGGACGTGAAGATGATGGTGGCCATGGAGGTGGCAATGGCCATCTTGACCGCGAGGTCGGGAGCCACACCGCGATCGCTGAGGATGATGGTGATGAACGGCACCATGAGCATGCCGCCACCAATGCCCAGCAAGCCAGCCAGAAAGCCGGTACAAAGGCCCAGCAACACCAGTTCGGCTATCAGCAGGGGATCAAGCAGCATGGGAGTGGTGTGGGGTGTTGCGCTGAGCGGGCATCGCCGAGAGCACAACAAAAGAATAAGGTGTCTGCAAGTGCCACCGGACCGGCATCCTGAACCGGGGTTCAGGTGGGCAAGGGCAGCGTAACTTCGGGTTCATCTGACGCGAGATGCTCACACCCATCACGCAATGTACCTAGCCCGGGCTCTATGAGCATTGGTTCAAGGAAATATAAAGCCCGGCGTGCGCTTGCAGACGAGCAAATTGTAGGCCTTGAAATGCAGATTTAAGGTTCCCGCCCGATAAATACATGGGCAACCAAGGCCTTGCTGGCCTCACAGCATGTCTCTGCACGCTGAATGTATAGAGTTGATTTGCTCAGATCAAGGGGTTGTTGTTACCAAGGGCCTGGTCGATCCGACGCATGAGATGGTCGATCCGGGCCTGCTCTTGTGCAGACATGGGAGCCGCTGGGGCGTCTGAAGCTGAAGCGTTTGGGCCGTTGCCATGGATTGGCGCTGGGGCTGCGTTTTGGCTGGTGGTTTCTTTTTGCGACAGTTCGAACGCTAGGTTGAGAGAGGCCAGCACCGCAATGCGATCGCGCGCTTTCACTTTGCCTGTATCGCGGATGCGGCACATGGCGGTGTCCACGCGCTCCACCGCGTCCAGCAGGGACGATTCGCCACCCACCGGACAAGCCAGCAGGTAACTTTGTCCCATGATCTGCACTTCAATCTGTTTGCTCGCAGGCTTGTTCATGCGCGCTCCTCGCTGGGGGTGTCGGTGGTGGTGGGTGCAGCGCTGGCAGGCGCGGGGGGAAGGCGGTCCAGCAGCGCGTCAATGCGGGCGCGGGCTGCGTTCAGCCGGGACTTGAGCGAGTCGCGCTCGGCTTGCAAAGCCTGCACCTGTTCGTGCAACTGTTGGTTGGTGTGCTGCAGATCCTCGTGGCGCAGCAGCAAGCGCTCTACGCGCTCGGTGATCTGGTCAAGGTGCTTTGTATCGGCCATATTGTTGGTTTGAAGTTTTCACATTGTAGGGTTAGCACCCTTTCTAAGGCTTTAGAATGCACGATGTTGGTGCTCGCGGTGTGGTTCACACGCTGCAGTTCAACGGGAAGCAGGAGGGGAAGTTCACACAAACCGACCTAACCTGCGCTGCCCCCGCAACGGTAAGCAGACGAGAAACCTGAAGCCATTTCAGGCCACTCCGCTTTCATCTCACAACCACTGGGCGCTGCCAAGCGCCTGGGAAGGTGATGAAGGTCGCTCTGCCAGCCCGGATACCGGCCAACGAGGTGGCGGTGCGTCTGAAAAGGACGCAGCGCCGTGACGCTCATGCACCGTCGGGGAAGGCGGTGACGGCACATCCGTTGTTGTTTATTTTCATGAAAAATCGTTCTTCGCGCACGCCCTTGGCCGTGCTGCCGTTGGCTGTTATGGCCTTGTCTTCTCACGCCCAAACTCAGCCTGTCACCTCACTGGGTGAAACCGTGGTCACCGCCACGAGGGTTGAGCAGCCGCTCACCGATGTGCTTGCCGATGTGTCGATCATCGACCGTTCCATGCTAAATCGCAGCGGTGCATCCGGCCTGGCGGACGTGCTGTCTCGTGTTCCTGGTATCACATTGGCCCGCAATGGCGGCCCAATGAGTACCACCAGCGTTTATGTGCGAGGTGCAGAAAGTCGATTCACTGCGGTGTATGTGGATGGTGTCAGGTTGGATTCTCAATCCACCGGTGGTGCCACCTGGAACGCGATCCCGCTGTCACAAATTGATCGCATTGAGGTGGTGCGTGGCCCAGCGGCGGCGGTGTATGGTTCTGATGCGTTGAGCGGTGTGATCCAAATCTTCACCCGCAAAGGGGAAGCCGGTTTTCTGCCAGCCATAGAGTTGGGTTTGGGGACCCATGGCACGGCGAAACTTGAAACGTCGCTCAGTGGTGCCCACGGTTCGGTGGATTACGCCCTGGGTCTGAGCCGAGAAACAAGCACAGGTTTTAATGCGCAGCCTTCAGCCAATCCCGACAAAGATGGCTACAGGAGCACGGCGGCCTCGGCTCGGCTGGGGTGGCAGATCAACCCAGCGCACCGAATTGAAACGACACTGCTGCAAAACGATGTCGATGCGCAATACGATGCGTTCACGCCAGGCCGCGACGACCATGGCCTGCATGATTTGCAAGCGCTGGGGGTGAACTGGTCGGCCAGTTGGAGTGATGTCTACAAAACCCGTCTGAGTATCAGTCGCGGCAAGGACCGCTATGAAACCACACCGTCGGCTTACCTGACAGACACCCGTGTGACCAGTTACCTTTTCCACAACGAATGGAAGCTGGGTTCGAGCCAGTTGACAGCGGTGCTGGAGCGGCGTGAAGACACGCTCAGCAATGCCAGCACGACGCCCGTGATCACCGACCGTTCACAAAATGCGCTGGCATTGGGCTACGGTTTGCGCAGTGGTGCGCACACGCTCCAGCTCAATGCCCGCCACG
Source organism: Hydrogenophaga sp. (assembly GCA_030684755.1). Taxonomy (GTDB): domain Bacteria; phylum Pseudomonadota; class Gammaproteobacteria; order Burkholderiales; family Burkholderiaceae_C; genus Hydrogenophaga. Next base: position 2,666 of record JAUXXN010000184.1, on the reverse strand, counting down.
ACGACGACAGTGAGTTTGGTGATCAGGCCACCGGCTCTGCAGCCTACGCATTCGCATTCAATCCTGGGTGGCGCGCACTGGTTTCCACGGGCACAGCGTTTCGCGCCCCTACGCTGTTCCAGCGGTTCAGTATTTACGGCACACCCAGTCTCAGGCCTGAGACCGCGCGAAATGTCGAAGTGGGTGTCAAGTACGAGTCCAAAGGCCACAGCTTCAGCGCCATGGCCTACCGCAACAAAGTGTCTGAACTCATTACCTACGTGTCTGGACCGGGTTCTTGCATCAATGGCGTAGGGGCCTTTGCAGGTTGTTATGGCAACACGGCATCGGCGCAATACAGCGGGTTGACTTTGGCGGGTGCTACACGTCTGGATAAGGTCGCCTTGGGTGCCTCGCTGGACCTGCAAAGCCCGAAAGATCTGACCACCGGCAAGCAACTGGCTAGGCGTCCAAAGAAGATGGCCACGATCACGGCAGATGCTCCGGTGGGTGGTTGGAAGTTGGGTGCAGAGCTTCAGCTCGTGGGCGAACGCTTCAACAATGCCAGCAACACCCAGCGTCTTGCGGGCTACAGCTTGGTCAACTTGACGGCCAGCACTTCGCTGACCAAAGACTGGTCTTTGATGGGTCGGGTGGATAACTTCGCTGACAAAGATTACGAGACGGCACGTGGCTATGCCACGGGTGGGCGCAAAGTGTATGTGGGTCTGAAATGGGCACCGCAATGACGCCAGGAGCGATGCGGTAATGGCTGCCGCTTGCCCCGCCATCCTCATCGCCGCCCCAGCCTCCGGCCAGGGCAAGACCACCGTCACCGCTGCGCTGGCGCGTTTGCATGCGCGCGCCGGCTTGCGGGTGCGGGCGTTCAAATGCGGGCCGGACTTTCTGGACCCCATGTGGCTGGAGTTGGCCACGGGCCAGCCGGTGCACAACATGGATTTGTGGATGACCGGCGAGGCGGATGTGCGGGTACGCCTGCACGCCGCTGCGCAGGAGGCCGACCTGATCATCGTCGAAGGGGTCATGGGACTGTTCGATGGTGAGCCCAGTGCGGCGGATCTGGCGCGGAGGTTCGGGTTGCCCGTGTTGGCGGTGATCGATGCGTCTGCCATGGCGGGCACGTTTGGCGCGCTGGCGTTTGGCTTGCAGCACTACCGACCAGGCTTGCCCTGGGCCGGTGTGTTGGCCAACCGCGTGGCCAGCGAGCGGCATGCGCAGATGCTGCAGGCGGCATTGCCCGCCGGCGACGCGGATGCACCGTCCAGCTGGCTGGGCGCCGTGATGCGCGACCCGGCCTTCACGCTGCCCGAGCGCCACTTGGGCCTGACGGTGGCCAGCGAGCTGCCCGATGCGCTTGCCAGGCTGGATGCCGCGGCCGACGCTTTGTTGGGCACGCCGCTGGGCCAGATGGACCGGGCGGCGCTCGCCCGCTGGGCGGTCGAATTTGAACCGCCGCCAGAGGTGCCGCCTGTGGCGCCGTTGCTGGCCGGCAAAACGGTGGCTGTGGCGCGCGACGCGGCCTTTTGTTTTATCTATGCTGCCAACCTGGACACCTTGCGTGCGCTGGGTGCCCAGGTGGTGTTTTTCTCGCCGCTGGTCAACGAGCCCGTGCCCAAGTGCGATGCGGTGTGGTTGCCTGGCGGCTACCCCGAGTTGCATACCGAAACCCTAGCGGCGGCTCACACCAGCCGCGACAGCCTGGTGGCCCATGTGAGCGCAGGGCGCCCGGTGTGGGCCGAGTGCGGCGGCATGATGGTGTTGTTTGACGCCATCGTGGACCAGCAAGGCCAAAGCCACGCGGTGTGGGGTTTGCTGCCCGGGGTGGTGCGCATGCAGCCCCGGTTGGCTGCGCTGGGTTCGCAAAAGCTAAGCTTGGGTTCGGGCGAACTGCGCGGCCATACGTTCCATTATTCGCGCTGCGAAACAGCCTTGGAGCCTGTGCTGCACACAGCGTCAGCGCGCGGTGGCGCGGTGGGCCTGGGCGAGGCGTTGTACCAGCGCGGTGCCTTGCGCGCCAGCTACTTCCACGCCTGGATGGCCTCCAGCCCGGCGGCCTCGGCCGCTTTGTTTTTACCGGAGGCTTTGTCGTGAACCTTGGCCCACAACGCATCGTCTGCCTGACCGAAGAAACCACCGAGTGGCTTTACCTGCTGGGGCAGGAGCACCGTATTGTGGGCATCAGTGGCTACACCGTGCGCCCGCGTGGGGCGCGAGACGAGAAGCCCAAGGTGAGTGCGTTTCTGACCGCCAAGGTGGACAAAATCTTGGCGCTGCAGCCCGACTGTGTGTTTGGGTTTTCTGACCTGCAGGCCGACATTGCGGCGTCGCTCATACGCGCGGGCGTGCAGGTGACGGTGTTCAACCAGCGCAGCGTGGACGAGATTTTTTCCATGCTGTACCAGGTGGCGGCGATGGTGGGCTGTGCCGAGCCGGCGCTGGCTTGGATGGATGCTACGCGCCAGCGGCTGGCCGAGATGGCTGGGGCGGTGGCGGCTTTGGAAGCCACGGGCAAGCGCCGCCCCAAGGTGTTTTTTGAAGAGTGGGACGAGCCGCACATCAGCGGCATTCGCTGGGTGTCTGAGCTGCTGGGTATGGCGGGTGGCGACGATGTGTTTCCCGAACTCGCCCGCGAGTCGTTGGGCAAAAACCGCATCATTGCCGACGGC
>JAUXXN010000181.1 GCA_030684755.1 Hydrogenophaga sp. | reverse complement strand
GCGCCTCGTCGATGATCACGTACTTGTTCATGAAGGTGCGCCCGCGCATGAAGTTCATGCTTTTGATCTTGACCCGGCTGCGCACCAGCTCGTTGGTGGCTGCGCGGCCCCATTCGCCCGCGTTGCCGCCATCGCCTTTGGCCAGAAACTCCAGGTTGTCGTCCAAGGCGCCCATCCAAGGGCCCATTTTTTCTTCTTCGGTGCCGGGCAGAAAACCAATGTCTTCGCCCACGCTCACGGTGGCGCGGGTCATGATGATTTCGGTGTAGCGCCGCTCGTCCAACACCTGTGTGAGGCCGCTGGCGAGTGCCATCAGCGTTTTACCGGTACCGGCGGTGCCAGCCAGGGTCACGAAGTCGATTTCGGGGTCCATCAGCAGGTTGAGTGCGAAATTTTGCTCGCGGTTGCGGCTGGTCACGCCCCACACGGCATTTTTAAGGTGGGTAAAGTCTTTCAGCGTTTTTAGTACCGCCGTTTTGTCCCGGATTTCGGTCACGCGGGCATAGAGCGATGGCTCGCCCGGTGCTTCAAAGTAGACAAACTGGTTGATATAAAACTGTGCCACACTGGGGCCGCTGACGCGGTAGAAGGTGAAGCTACCGCTAGCCCAACTCTCGATGGTTTTGCTCTGGCGGGTCCAAAAGTCTGGTGGCAAGGCCAGCGCGCCTGCGTACAACAGTTCGCCATCGTCCAGCGTTTTGTCGTTTTCATAGTCTTCAGCGGCTAAACCCAAGGCGCGCGCCTTCACCCGCATGTTGATGTCTTTGGACACCAAAATTACTTCGCGCAGCGGGTTCTTGTTGCGCAGCGCGTGTACCACGCCCAAAATTTGGTTGTCGGCCTTGCCCTGGGGCAGGCTTGAAGGCAGTTGTGCATCCAGCGGTTCGGTCTGGAAGAACAACAAGCCCCGTGCCGACTGGTGCCCCGTGGCCGAGAGCTTGAGGCCTTGGGACATGTCGCCGCCTTGTTGGGCCACCAGCGCGTCCAGCGTGCGGCTGGTCTGACGGCCGTTGCGGGCCACTTCGGTCATGCCTTTCTTGTGCCCGTCGAGTTCTTCAAGCACGATCATCGGCAAGAAAATATCGTGTTCTTCAAAGCGGAACAGGCTCGTCGGGTCGTGCAGCAGCACATTGGTGTCGAGCACAAATAGGCGTGCCGCGCCTAGGGTGGACGACTTGTTGCGGGCAGTGCGGCGGTTGCTGGCGACAGGTGCAGGCCGTTTGAGTGTGACGCTGGCGTGTGGCAGGCTGGCTTCGATGCGGTCTTCGCTTCGAGGCGCCATAGGGCGTCCGGTGGTGTCTGGCGTTGACTCGATTTTGGGTGCATCCAAAACCATGTCAACTTGGGTGGCCAGAGGCGCTGTGGCTGCTGGCTTTGGTTTGCGGCTGCGCGATTTTGGTTGCGCGCTGCTTGGGGTTGATACCGTTCGTGTTGGGGGTGTTGCCAACGGCGCTGATACAGTGATATTGATCACAGGCGTAGCCGGGGAGGGGGTTGCACCGCTAGCTTCATCGACTGGTTTGCGTTTGTATGCATCAGGAGACAGCAAAGAGGCGCGTTTGGTTGGAGCTGGTGGCAGTGGCATGTCGGTTTCGTTGTTCAGCGCAGCTTAGAAAACAAAAAGCCGCCGGGGTGACCGGGCGGCTTTACGGGCTGCAGAGGTGTTTGGAGGGCTGGGAGCAGAGAGGCTTCCTAGAGTCATGAATTCATTATGCATGACCGCCAAGACAGTTTCGATCCTGTGGAGGATCTGCCCGCACGGTGCCTTGGGGCCATTCTCCGCTGGCTTTTTTCAGCTGGCTTTTTTCAGTGTCTTAACGGCTTTGAGGACTTCTTCCACATGCCCAGGGACC
>JAUXXN010000170.1 GCA_030684755.1 Hydrogenophaga sp. | reverse complement strand
CGCCTTCGGTGTGCTCGGGCGCGATCTTCAGGTAGCCACCCACGTGGTGCTGCACCAGTTCTTTCACGTATTCCGGGCTTTTCACCGCCAGGTCGTAGCGCAGGCCGGAGCCGATCAGAACCTTCTTGATGCCGCGCAGCTCGCGTGCCCGGCGGTAGATCTTGATGAGAGGGCCGTGGTCTGTGGTGAGGTTGGAGCAAATGCCGGGATACACGCAGCTGGGTTTGCGGCAGGCGGCTTCAATTTCGGGGCTTTTGCAGCCCAGGCGGTACATGTTGGCGGTGGGTCCGCCCAGGTCGGAGATGACGCCAGTGAAGCCCTCCACCTTGTCGCGAATGTCTTCTACCTCTTTGATGATGGACTCTTCAGACCGGCTCTGGATGATGCGGCCTTCGTGCTCGGTGATGGAGCAGAAGGTGCAGCCGCCAAAGCAGCCTCGCATGATGTTGACGCTGAAGCGGATCATTTCCCAGGCTGGGATCTTGGTCGCGCCGTCGTGCTTGCCGTGCTCGTCAGCGTAATCGGGGTGCGGGCTGCGGGCGTAAGGCAGGTCAAACGCGTAATCCATTTCGGCTGTGGTCAGCGGAATGGGCGGCGGGTTGATCCACACGTCGCGGGCTACTGAGCCCTCGCCGTGCGCCTGCACCAACGCACGGGCGTTGCCGGGGTTGGTTTCCAGGTGCAGCACGCGGTTGGCGTGGGCGTAGAGCACGGCGTCGCTTTTGACCTGCTCGTAGCTGGGCAGGCGGATCACGCTGCGGTCACGCGCTGGGGGTTTGCGTTTGCTGACCAAGGCCGGGTTGGGCATGAAGTTCAGCGGCTTGATCGCCGGGTTGACCTCTGGCGCAGCCGATCCGCCCTCTTCCTTGCTGCACGTCTGGCCCTGCGCCTGCGCCTGCTCGCTGGTGGTCAGGTAGGGGTTGATATGGTCTTCCACCCGTCCCGGCATGTCCACGTCGGTCGAATCAATTTCGATCCAGCCTTCAGCGGTGGGGTCGTTCGGGCGGCGCACAAACGCGGTGCCACGCACGTCGGTGATCTGGGCAATGGGCTCGCGCGCAGCGATGCGGTGCGCCACTTCCACCAAGGCGCGCTCGGCGTTGCCGTACAGCAGCAGGTCGCATTTGGCATCCACCACAATGCTGCGGCGCACCTTGTCGCTCCAGTAGTCGTAGTGGGCAATGCGGCGCAAGCTGCCTTCAATGCCACCAAGAATGATCGGCACGTCCTTAAAGGCCTCACGGCAGCGCTGGCTGTAGACGATGGCCGCGCGGTCGGGGCGTTTGCCGCCCACATCACCGGGCGTGTAAGCGTCGTCGCTGCGGATTTTGCGGTCCGCCGTGTAGCGGTTGATCATGGAATCCATGTTGCCCGCGGTCACGCCCCAGAACAGGTTGGGCTTGCCCAGTACACGAAAGGGGTCTGCACTCGTCCAGTCGGGCTGGGCAATAATGCCGACCCTGAAGCCCTGGTTT
>JAUXXN010000153.1 GCA_030684755.1 Hydrogenophaga sp. | reverse complement strand
CCTGTGCCGCGCAATGTTTCAGCGTTCACGATGTAGGGCGTGTAGCACTCGGTGTAACCATGCTCCTGGGTCTGCACATCCAGCATGAACTGCGCAAGTGCGCGATGCAGACGCGCGAGTGGGCCGCGCATGAAGGTGAAGCGCGAACCGGCCAGCTTGGCGCCGGTGTCGAAGTCCAAGCCCAGCTTTTCGCCTAAGTCCACATGGTCGCGCACCGGAAAGTCAAAAGCACGCGGGCTGCCCCAGCGGCGCACTTCCACGTTGCCGTCTTCGCCCGCACCCACGGGCACGCTTTCGTGTGGCAGGTTGGGCACGGCCAGCAGCAGGCTTTGCAGCTCGGCTTGCAGCGTTTCCAGCCGCACGGCTGAGGTGTCCAGTTCGGTTTTGATGGCGCCCACCTGGGCCATCACCGCGTCGGCCTCGGCGTGTTGGCCTTTGCCTTTGAACATGCCGATCTGTTTGGACAGGTTGTTGCGCTGGCTTTGCAGCGCTTCGGTGCGGGTCTGCAGCGTTTTGCGCTCGGCCTCCAGCGTGCGAAAGGCGGCCACATCCAGAAAGGCCTGGGGTTGTTTGCGGGTCTCAAGCCGGGCAATCACGGCGTCGAGGTCTTTTCTGAGTTGAACAATGTCTAGCATGGTGGCATTGTAGTTTTAGGGGTGGTGCCTCCCCGCCTCCGCTTCAGGATGCTGCGCAGGCGGCGAGGCGGAGCCGTCTAACGCAGGTGTTCGAGCGCGGTGCCGTCTTCGCCGTCGATCTTGAGGCCCTTGGGGAGCGGGAACTTGACAGTCTCGGTCAGTCCGTCCATGGTGCGCACCGAAATGGCCCCCAGTGCCTTGATGCGGTCAATCACTTGGCGCACCAGAATTTCAGGAGCCGAGGCACCGGCGGTCAGGCCGACGCGGGATTTGCCTTCAAACCACTCGGGGCGCAGCTCGTCGGCGCTGTCCACCATGTGGCTGGGGGTGCCCAGTTTGATGGCCACTTCGCGCAGGCGGTTGCTGTTGGAGCTGGTGGGGCTGCCCACCACAATGACGATGTCCACCTGCGGGCTGAGCAGTTTGACGGCGTCTTGGCGGTTTTGCGTGGCGTAGCAGATGTCTTGCTGTTTGGGCTCGCGCACCAGCGGAAAGCGTGTTTTCACCGCTGACAAAATCACCGCCGCATCGTCCACCGAGAGCGTGGTTTGGGTGACCACCGCCAACTTGGTTTCTTGCGAGGGCGTGACAAGCGCTACGTCGGCGGCATCTTCAACCAAGTGAATACCACTCTCCAACTGGCCCATGGTGCCTTCCACCTCGGGGTGGCCTTTGTGGCCGATCATGATGAACTCATATCCCTCGCGTTGCAGCTTGGCCACCTCCACATGCACCTTGGTGACCAGCGGGCAGGAGGCGTCGAACACATGAAAACCGCGTTGCTGTGCTTCTTGCTGCACCGCTTTGCTCACGCCATGGGCCGAAAACACCAGGGTGGCACCGGGCGGCACATCCGACAGTTCCTCGATGAAGATGGCGCCCTTGGCCTTCAGATCGTTCACCACATAGGTGTTGTGAACGATTTCGTGGCGCACATAAATGGGCCGACCGAACTTGGCCAACGCACGCTCGACTATTTCAATAGCCCGGTCCACACCGGCGCAAAAGCCGCGCGGTTCGGCCAACAAAATTTCGACACCCTCGGTGTCCAACGGCAATGGGCTGCGTGGATCGGTCATCACAGCACCCCAATCAATTGCACTTCAAAACGCACTGGTTGTCCGGCCAGTGGGTGGTTGAAGTCGAACAGCACCGCGCCGTCTTCGCGCACCTCCACAGCCGATCCGGCGTAGCTACCCAAGCCATCTGGGGTGGGGAACTGCACCACATCGCCCGCTGCATATTGTTCGTGCGGATCACCCAGCTCGTTGAGCAACTTGCGCGCTACCCACTGGACCATGTCGGGCTGGCGCTCGCCAAAGGCTTCGCCCTCTCCGAGTTCGATCACGTGTCGACTGCCCTCTTCCAAGCCGATCAGATGCTGTTCAATAGCCGGCGAGAGTTGCCCAGAACCCAAGCTGAGCGTGGCGGGCTGGCCGCCAAAGGTGTCGATGATGACCTGCCCCTGCGGCCCCGACATGCGGTAGTGCAGGGTGAGAAAGGAGCCTTCTTGGACGTGGGACATAGGGAACCAATGTGGAGGATTCAGGGAGTCGGCGTACCAGCACCAACGAAGGTACCGATAAAGCGCGACAGAAGTCGGAGCTTATTGTAAAAAGCAGGCTGGTTCAGGGAGAAAAAACGATGAATGGCCTTTCGACAACCGGGCTGAAAAGCCTGCCCAACGATGCGCGTCCGCGCGAAAAACTGCTGGCACGCGGCCCTGGCGCCCTCAGCGATGCCGAATTGCTGGCGCTGCTGCTGCGCACTGGTATACAAGGCAAACATGTGGTGCAACTGGCGCAGGAACTGCTTGACCGCTTTGGCGGCGTGGGTGGCCTGCTGCACACCGGTGCCGAAGCGCTCAAGGTGATTAAAGGCCTGGGGCCAGCCAAGCGCGCCGAGGTGGTGGCTGTTTTGGAACTGGCTCGGCGCGCTCTGGCTCAGGAACTCAAGCTCAAACCGCTGTTTGACAGTCCCAAAGCGGTGCGCGATTACCTGCAATTGCAGCTGGGCGCGCGAGCGCACGAGGTGTTTGCGGTGATGTTTCTGGACAGCCAAAACCGGTTGATTGAGCTGGAAGAAATGTTTCGCGGCACGCTGACGCAAACCAGCGTGTACCCGCGCGAGGTGGTGCTGCGCGCTCTGCACCACCACGCCGCCGCCGTGGTGCTGGCACACAACCACCCCAGCGGCACGGCCCAGCCTTCACGGGCCGACGAAGCGCTGACACAGACCCTGAAGGCGGCGCTGTCGCTGGTGGATGTGCGGGTGCTGGACCACTTCATCGTGACCCGCGAACAGGCCGCGTCGATGGCCGAAATGGGCCTGATTTAGCGCCCGCTGCGCGGCTTTCCCTGGGTTGGCACACCTGGGCCCCGGCATGGGCTGGAACAGGGTATTCGTCCTGCATGAAAATGCTTCGCTATGAAAGTCCACGCCCTCGCCGATCTGAAAACGCTGCAACGCGTGATGGCTGCGCGCACCGCCCGCGAAGCAGCCGAGCGCGAGGCGGTGCGTGCGGCCCAGTTGCAGCGCGAGCGCGAACACCGCTTGTTTGAACTGGCGGTGGGGCCGGTGCAGCCCATTGCTTGCAAAGGGCGCATTGCGCCGCGCCCGGTGGCGGTGGAGCCGCTGCCGGTGCAGCGCCTGCGCGACGAAGCATCGGTGATGCGCGAAGCGCTGTCAGACGACTTTGACGTGGAAACCCTGTTGCACACCGACGACTTGCTGAGCTACCGCCTGCCGGGTTTGGGGGCGGACGTGGTGCGCAAGCTGCGCGAGGGGCGCTGGAGCATTCAGCGCCAGATTGATCTGCACGGCCTGCGCATTGACGAAGCCCGCGAGGCGTTGGGCGGCTTTGTGCGCGAGTCGCACCAACTGGGCTTGCGCTGCGTGCGCGTGGTGCACGGCAAGGGCCTGGGTTCGCCGGGGCGTGCGCCGGTGCTCAAGGGCCGGGTGCTGCGCTGGCTGGTGCAAAAGTCCGAGGTGATGGCGTTTGTGCAGGCACGCCCCGCCGAGGGCGGCGCGGGCGCGCTGGTGGTGCTGTTGCAGCCGGTGCGCCAAGCACACCTGCCACCGCGTGCAACGGCGCTTAAACCATCTTCACGCGCAGGCGCTGCGCCAGCAGGCGAAACGGCACCAACGCCAACATCGCCAGCGAGAGCTTGACCATCCAGTCGGCAGCGGCCAGCGACACCCACAGCGGTGCCAACGGCCCGAAGCCCAACATGGGCAAGACTTCGTTGGCCCAAGCCACGTTGTTGGCGGGCTCCAGCCACACCAAGGCGGACGAGAAAGCCAACGAGAAGAACAGCGCTGTGTCCACCGAAGCGCCTACCAGCGTGGACACCAGCGGCGCACGCCACCAACTGCCCGCGCGCAGGCGGTGAAAAATCGACACGTCCAGCAGCTGGGCCGCTAAAAAGGCCACACCCGAGGCCAGTGCAATGCGCAGCGTCACCAGCGGACCGGCCTCGCCCACGATTTGGCTGCCCACCAGCGAGCACAGCAGCCCCACGACAAAACCGATCAGCACCACCTTGCGCGCAGCCTTGGGGCCGTGGGCGTGGTTGACCAAGTCGGTCACCAAAAAGGCCAGCGGGTAGGTGAAGGCACCCCAGGTCAGCCAAGAGCCGAATAGGAACTGCACCAAGATGTTGGAGGCCAGCACGATGGCGGCCATGGCCAGAATGCCGGGGAGAAGAATGATCATGGGAAGCGGCGTGAAGGTGGGTGCCAAGACCCAAGGCTAAAAAAAAAGGGGCGGCGGCGGTCGGGCGCAGCCCGCTCAGGGCGTGTTGCGCATCCAGTCGGCGGTTTGGAAAAAGCTGGTGTTCAGGCGCTCGCGCAGCACCGGGTCCAACTCGGTTTCACCCATGGCTTGGTTCATGCAGGCCAGCCACTGGTCGCGCTCCAGAATGCCGATGGAAAAGGGCATGTGGCGCATGCGCAGACGCGGGTGGCCAAAGCGCTCGGTGTAGTGCTGCGGGCCACCGAGCCAGCCACACAGAAACCAAAACAGCTTTTGGCGCGCATCGTCGAGCGTGCTGCCGTGGCTGGCGCGCAGCTCGCGGTAGCAGGGTTCGATGTCCATCAGGTCGTAAAAGCGATCAACCAGGGCGCGAACGCGCGCTTCACCACCGATCCATTCAAACGGGGTGGCGGGCGCGGCGGGGGTGGGGTTTTCGGATGTGGGAGACGTTGACATGGCGGTATTGTCGCGCGGTGGGCCTCAGGTCGATGCTTTGCGCAGCGTTTCCACCACCGGCGTGCGCAGCACGCTGCGCAAACCCCACCAACCCGCCGCCAGCGCCAGCAGCGCACCGGCCACACTGCCCGCCAGCGGCACCCAGAGCGAGGCGGTCCAGGCGAACTCAAACACGTAGCGGGCCAGGGCCCAGCCCACAATGACCGCCACCACCGAGGCCAAAAAGCCCGCCAGCATGCCCACGCCCAGCAGCTCGATGCGCTGCACCTGGCGCAGCAGGGCCGAGCCCGCGCCCACGGCGCGAAGAATGGCAAATTCGCGTTCGCGCTCGCCGCGTGTGGCGGTGATGGCAGCCACCAACACCACCAGCCCGGCGGCCAGGGTGAAGGCAAACAGAAACTCCACCGCCCCAATCACCTGCCCCAGCACCCGCTGCACCTGGGCAATGGTCTGGCTCATGTCCACGTTGGTGATGTTGGGAAACTGCCGCACCAGCGCGTTGTCAAACTGCACATTGCCCGTTGGCGCCTGGTAGGCGCTGATGTAAGTGACCGGCACATCGGGCACCTGCGCCACCGGAAACACCACAAAGAAATTGACGCGCATAGAACCCCAGTCCACCTTGCGCAAGCTGGTGATGGTGCCCTCGCTCAGCTGTCCGGCCATGTCAAAGCCCAGCCGGTCGCCGAGTTTGAGGCCCAGCGTTTCAGCCAGTCCTTCTTCCACGCTCAGGCCGTCGGCTTCGTTGTCGGTCCAGCGGCCTGCAGCCACCGGGTTGTGGGGCGGCAGCGTGGCGGAGTTGGAGATATTGAATTCACGCTCCACCAGCCGCTGGGCGCGGTCACCCACAAAGTCTTCGGGCTTCACCGTTTCGCCATTGATGCTCACCAAACGGCCACGGATCATGGGGTACCAGTCGTAACGCTCCACCCCGGCCTCGCGCAGTGTTTGCTGAAACGCATCGCCCTGATCGGGCTGGATGTTGATGACGAAGCGGTTGGGCGCGTCGGGCGGGGTGGCGTTGCGCCAGCTGGCAATCAGGTCGGTGCGCAGCAAAACCAACAACACCAGCGCCAACAAGCCCACCGCCAGCGCGCTGATTTGTACCACCGCAAACGCAGGCCGGGCCGACAGTTGGCGCGTGGCCATGACCAGCGCACGCGGCGCGGTGGCCTCGTTCACACTGGCGCGCAGCAGGCGCACCGCCCCGTAACTGACCGCAGCAAAGAGGAGGACCGCCGCTGCAAAACCGCCCACCGCAATGCCACCGAGCAGTAAATCGCGGCTGGCCGCCAGCAGCAGCAGCGCAAAACCGGCCACGCCCAGCCCCAGCACCGCCAGCGTGGCGGGTTTGAGCTGGCCCACGTCGCGCCGAATCACGCGCAGCGGCGGCACCTGCGCCAGCTGCAACACCGGCGGCAGGCCAAATGCCATCATCAGCGTCAGGCCCATGCCCAGCCCCAGAAACACCGGGCTCAGGCTGGGCGCGGGCAACGAGGCTTCAACCAGCCCCGCCAACAACAACACAAACACATGGTGAACGGCATAACCCAGCGCCACACCGACCGCGCTGGCCATCAGCCCGACCAGCGCAAATTCCAGCGTGTAGGCGCGCGCCATGGTGGCCTGCGACAAGCCCAGCACGCGCAGCATGGCGCAGTCGTCCAAGTGGCGCTGGGCAAAACCGCGCGCCGCAATGGCCACAGCCACCGCGCACAACAGCGCAGCCAGCAAGGCCACCAGATTCAAGAATTTTTCAGCCCGGGCCAGGGTTTGCTCCATTTCGGGGCGCCCGCTCTCCAGCGACTCCAGGCGCAGCCCGCGCACGCCGGGTTTCTCAATCTCGGCCTCGGCCCACTGCACAAACTGCTTGACCGCCGCGTCAGGCCCGGCCACGGCCAGCCGGTAGCTCAGGCGGCTGGCCGGTTGCACCAAGCCGGTGGCGGGCAAATCGGCGGCGTTGATCATGACGCGAGGCGCAAAGCTCATGAAGCCCGCGCCCCGGTCGGGCTCCAGCGCTATCACCTGCGCCAGCGTGAACGACGCATCGCCCAACAACAGCGGCTGGCCCATTTGCAGGTCCAGCGCCACCAGCAAGGCAGCGTCTACCCAAGCGGTGCCGGGGGCCGGAATGTCGCGTGTGGCCACGTCGGGCGCTTGCGGCGTGGGGGCCACGCGCAGCGTGCCGCGCAGCGGATAGCCATCGCCCACCGCCTTCAAAGCCACCAACCGGGCCGCGCCCCCGGCTTCGTCGGGCGCGCGGCCCATGGTGGGAAA
>JAUXXN010000150.1 GCA_030684755.1 Hydrogenophaga sp. | reverse complement strand
CCGGCAACAAGAACGTGATCCGCTACGAGCACATGGCCGCCATGAAAGACCAGGCCATCGTTTGCAACATAGGTCACTTTGACAACGAGATCGACGTGGCTTCGCTGGACAAGCTGACTTGGGACGAAATCAAACCGCAGGTGGACCACGTGGTGTTCCCAGATGGCAAGAAAATCATCTTGCTGGCCAAGGGCCGCTTGGTGAATCTGGGTTGCGCCACTGGCCACCCCAGCTTCGTCATGTCGTCGAGCTTTGCCAACCAGACCATTGCGCAGATTGAGCTGTTCTGCCATGCCGACGGCTACGACGTGGGCAAGGTCTACACGCTGCCCAAGCACCTGGACGAAAAAGTGGCGCGCTTGCACCTGAAGAAGGTGGGCGCCATGCTGACCGAGCTGAGCGACGAGCAAGCCGCTTACATCGGCGTGCCCAAGCAGGGTCCGTACAAAGCCAATTCCTACAGATATTGATTGAGTGTGATGCGTGCTGACCAACTCTTAGTCGAACGCGGCTTAGCTGCTTCACGTTCTCAATCCCAGCGGCTCATTGCCTCGGGCGTGCGCTGGCGCGTGTCGGGCGGCGATTGGAAAGCCGTCGCCAAAAACGGCGACGAGCTGCGCGAGACGGTGGAACTGCAACTGCTGGACGGTGGCGAATCGCGCTTTGTCTCGCGCGGTGGCTTGAAGCTCGACGGTGCGTTCAGCCGCGTGGCCTTGTCTGTTGCCGGCATGCGCTGCCTAGACGTGGGCCAGAGCAGCGGCGGATTCACCGACTGCCTGCTGCAGCGCGGTGCCGCGCAGGTGGTGGGCGTGGACGTGGGCCAGGGCCAGCTGCATCCCCGCTTGCGGGCCGATGCCCGCGTGGTGGGCATTGAAAAATGCAATGCACGCGAACTGGACGCCGAGGCTTTGGCCGCAGCGGGTGGCGGCGATGCCCCGTTTGACCTGATCGTGGGCGACCTGTCGTTCATCTCACAGACGCTGGTGTGGCCCGCCATCGTGCCGCTGCTCAAGCCGGGGGGCCACTTGTTGATGCTGGTGAAGCCGCAGTTTGAACTGCAGCCCGCCCAGATTGGCAAAGGTGGTTTGGTAAAAGACGCTGCCAGCTACGCCGTGGTGCGCGAGCGCATCGAGCAAGCCTGCCGCGACCATGGCTTGGCGATGCGCGACTATTTTGAAAGCCCGATCACCGGTGGTGACGGGAACCGCGAGTTTTTTGTGTCTGCCTGTGCAGCGGTTGGTGTACCGGCCTGATACAGACAACGTCAAACATTTTTTAGGACGACTCCCTATGGGCCTGCCCCTGAGTTTTGAATTCTTCCCACCCAAGACGCCCGAAGGCGCCGAGAAGCTGAGCCGCGTGCGCCAGCAGCTTTACGCCGCCAAGCCCGAGTTTTGCTCGGTCACCTACGGTGCGGGCGGCTCCACCCAGCAGGGCACGTTTGACACCGTCAGTGCCATCCTGGCTGAAGGTGTGCCCGCAGCCTCGCATTTTTCGTGCATTGGCGCCACCAAAGCCAGCGTGCGCGAACAGCTGGCCACGCTGAAAGCCATGGGCGTCAAGCGCCTGGTGGCTTTGCGCGGCGACCTGCCCAGCGGCTACGGTATGGGCGGCGAGTTTCATTACGCGAGCGATCTCGTGGCCTTTATTCGCGCCGAGACGGGCGACGACTTTCACATTGAAGTGGCGGCTTACCCCGAAGTACACCCGCAAGCCAAGTCGCCCGAAGCCGACCTACAGGCTTACGCCACCAAGGTGCGCGCCGGGGCCAACAGCGCCATCACCCAATACTTCTACAACAGCGACGCCTACTTTCGCTTTGTGGACGATGCTTTTAAGCTCGGCGCCGATGTGCCGGTGGTGCCCGGCATCATGCCGATCACCAGTTCCACCCAGCTGATGCGCTTTTCAGACGCCAGCGGCGCCGAGATACCGCGCTGGATTCGCCTGCGCCTGCAAGCGTTTGGCGACGACAGCGCGTCCATCAAAGCCTTCGGTTTGGACGTGGTGACCGACCTGTGCGACCAGTTGCGCAACGGCGGCGTGCCTGCGCTGCACTTCTACACCATGAACCAGAGTGTGGCCTCGCTGGAAATCATCCAGCGGCTGCAGCTGGACTGATCACCAGCGCTCGGCAGACCGGGCTGGCCCTACACGTTCTCAGAGAGCCTGCCATGCCCCGACACACCCGCCCACCTCCCGTCGCAACAACGTGGCACGCTGTCTGGCCGTTCCTGGCTGTTGCGGCGATCTGGCTCGTGGGGTGCAGTGGCAACCCGCTGCAGCCCCTCGGTTCTGAGGAGCCCGCGCCAGTGAAGACCAGCGCTCAGAAGGTCGTCTCCGACCCCAGGCCTGCGTTGGCACCCGCGGTGGTGGCCGTCACCAGCGTGCCCGCCGTTGAACGGACAGATACCGAACCGCCCGCCGAAGAAGCCGCGCCAACGCCCGCAGCTTCTGATGCGGGCATGGTGTTGGCCCAAGGCCGCGCGTCTTGGTACGGAAAACGGTTTCATGGCCGGCGCACCGCCAGCGGCGAGCGCTTTGACATGCACGCCCTGACCGCTGCGCACAGAACGCTGCCGTTTGGCAGCCGCGTGCGGGTGCGAAGCGTGCACACCGGCAAAGAAGTGGTCGTGCGCATCAACGACCGTGGGCCCCACAAACACCAGCGCATCATCGACCTGAGTTACGCCGCCGCCAAAGCCCTCGGCGTGCACCAGCGTGGCGTGACCGAGGTGCTTGTGCTGCGAGAATGAGCGCGCTTTGCTGATACCCCAACCCCAAAGGAGACATATGAAAATCGAAACCATCGCCGTGCACGGCGGTTACACGCCCGACCCCACCACCAAAGCCGTGGCGGTGCCCATCTACCAAACTGTGGCCTACGCGTTCGACGACACGCAGCACGGCGCGGATTTGTTCGACCTGAAGGTGGCGGGCAACATCTACAGCCGCATCATGAACCCCACCAACGGCGTGCTCGAAGCGCGCCTGGCCGCGCTCGAAGGCGGCATTGGCGCGCTGGCCATGGCATCCGGCATGGCGGCCATCACGGCGGCGATCCAGACCATTGCCGAGAGCGGCGACAACATCGTCTCGGCCTCTACGCTCTATGGCGGCACCTACAACCTGTTCGCCCACACCTTCCCGCAGCAGGGCATCACGGTGCGCTTTGCCGACCCGCGTGATCCTGCTGCCTTTGCCGCGCTGATCGACGAGCGCACCAAAGCCATCTACTGCGAGTCCATCGGCAATCCACTGGGCAACGTGACCGATATCGGTGCGCTGGCCAAAGTGGCGCACGCCGCCGGTGTGCCGCTGATCGTGGACAACACGGTCACCAGCCCCTACCTGTGCCGCCCGTTCGAACACGGTGCCGACATCGTGGTGCACTCCCTCACCAAATACCTCGGCGGCCACGGCACCACCATCGGCGGCGCCATTGTGGACAGCGGCAAGTTCCCGTGGGCAGAACACAAAGCCCGCTTCAAGCGCCTGAACGAACCCGACGTGAGCTACCACGGTGTGGTCTACACCGAAGCGCTGGGCGCCGCCGCCTACATTGGCCGCGCCCGTGTGGTGCCGCTGCGCAACATGGGCGCGGCGCTCTCGCCGATGAACGCGTTCCAGATTCTCCAAGGCATCGAAACCCTGGCGCTGCGCATGGACCGCATCTGCGACAACGCGGTCAAGGTCGCCACGCACCTGCAGAACCACCCCAAGGTGGCCTGGGTCAACTACGCCGGCCTGCCCGGCCACAAGGACCACGCGCTGGTGCAGCAATACATGGGTGGTCGTGCCTCGGGCATTATCAGCTTCGGCCTGAAATCGGCCGATGCCATCGCAGCCGGCACACGCTTCCAGGACGCGCTGCAGCTCTTCACCCGTCTGGTGAACATCGGCGATGCGAAGTCGCTGGCCTGCCACCCGGCCACCACCACCCACCGCCAGCTCAACGCCGACGAGATGAAGAAAGCCGGCGTGAGTCCCGATATGGTCCGCCTGTCGATCGGCATCGAACACATTGACGACCTGATGGCAGATCTGGAGCAGGCACTGGCCAAGGTGTGATGCGAATCGCCATGACCTCGCGAGCGGAGTGACTGAAGTGCTGCGCACGGCAGGGGTCTGGCTGGGTTTGGGGGCGCTGCTGTACCTCGTGTTGTGCGCGGCGCTGTACCTCTTTCAGCGCTCCCTGCTGTACTTCCCTCAGCCAGCACGGGGCACGGCTTCGTGGATGGAGCTGAGCGTGCCCGGCGCCCAGTTGCACGTGTCGCTGCAAGAGCGCAGCGGACCGCAGGCGGTGCTGTATTTCGGCGGCAATGCCGAAGATGTGTCGTTCAGCCTCGCCGAGCTGGCAGCCACTTTTCCTGAACAATCGGTGTACGCCTTGCATTACCGAGGCTACGGTCACAGCACCGGCCAACCCACCGAGACGGCGTTGCAGGCGGACGCTCTGGCGCTGTTCGATCATGTCGCGCGCCAGCGCGCCGACATCACCGTGGTCGGCCGTAGCCTGGGTAGCGGGCTGGCGGTTTCGTTGGCCGCGCAGCGAACGGTGAGTCGGCTGGTGTTGGTGGCGCCTTACGACAGCATTGAGGCGGTGGCTGCGCAGCACTACCCGCTGTTTCCAGTGCGCTGGCTGATCCGCGACCGGTTCGATGCCGTAGCCCTCGCGCCGCGGGTGCGTGCAGCCACCACCGTGATCGTGGCCGAGCGCGATGAAGTCATCCCCAGGGCACGTACGGACGCGCTGGTCAGCCGCTTTGCACCGGGGGTGGTGCGGTTGGTGGTGGTGCCAGGCGCGGGTCACAACACGCTGGATGGCCATCCTGGCTACGACGCGGCACTCGCAGGTCGGCCCTGAGATGTTGGCAGGTCGGCGACGCGACTGGTGTTTTTCCGCTGGTCAATTGGCCAGCCTGCGACCACAATGTGCCGATGGACACCCTCCATCAGCAGGCCGAACACCACCCCGCGCCCTACCGTGACCGCAAACGCCACGGCTGGCTGCTCTCCGTGTTCGGCCCTGCCCTGGCGCTGACGGGGCCGGTCGCCCACAGCCTGGGCGCCAGCAGCGCGTTCTGGTTCTTTGTGCCGCTGCTGGGTTTTTACGGACTGGTGCCCCTGCTGGACTGGCTGCTGGGCGAGGACCTGAGCAACCCGCCCGAAGCCGAGGTGCCGAGGCTGGAAGCCGACCCCTACTACCGCGCCATCAACGTCGCGGTGCTGCCGGTGTTGTGGTTCACCACCCTGTTCAACTGTATCTTTCTGGCCACCCACACCTTGCCCTGGAGCAGCTGGATCGCCACCGTGCTGGTCACCGGGGCGGTGCTGGGTTTTGGTCTGAACCTGAGCCACGAACTGGGCCACAAGCGCGACTGGCTCGGGCGCAAGCTGGCCCTGTTCAACAGCGCGCTGGGTGGGTATGGCCACTTTTCCATCGAACACAACCGCGGCCACCACCGGCATGTCTCCACCCCCGAGGACCCTGCCTCGGCGCGCCTGGGGGAGAGCATCTACCGCTTTGTTCTTCGCGAAATGCCGGGGGCGTTTGTGCGCGCCTGGCGGCTGGAATCGGAGCGGCTGGAAAACCGTGGCATGTCCCGCTGGCATGGGGAGAACGAGATCTTGCAAGCCGGTGCGCTGACCTCGGCACTGTACGGCGGTCTGATCGCGCTGTACGGCTGGCCGATGGTGCCGGTGCTGGCGCTGGTGGCGTTCTGGGGCGCGTTCCAGCTGACCTCGGCCAATTACATCGAACACTACGGCTTGCAACGGCGTCGGCTGCCGGGCGGTGGCTATGAACGTTGCCAGCCGCACCACTCCTGGAACAGCAACCACCTGGTGTCCAACCTCGTGGTGTTCCAGTTGCAGCGCCATTCGGACCACCACGCCCATCCCGGGCGCAGCTACCAGTCGTTGCGGGATTTTCCCGATCTGCCCCGGCTGCCGTCCGGGTACTTCGGCATGTTCCTCATTGCTTACCTGCCACCGCTGTGGTTCGCGGTGATGGACCCCCGCGTGGTGAGTGCGGTGCGTCGGAATGTGGCCTGCATCAATTTCCTGCCCAGCCGGCGCGAGGCGCTCATGCGGCGTTTCGCCCTGCTGGCAGAGTCTGTCTGAGCGTCGGGCCGTCAGCGTTCGTCGTAGCTCACCACCAGCGTGTTGGAGATGGGCCGTGCCTGGCAGCTCAGCACGAAGCCTTTGTCGGTTTCCCAGGGCTCCAGCGTGAAGTTTTTGTCCATGAGCACGCTGCCCTCCATTACCTTGGCGCGGCAGGTGCAGCAGACGCCGCCCTTGCACGACCACGGCAGGTCCAGACCCGCGTTGAGCGCCACATCGAGAACCTTCTCGTCCTTGCCCATGCGCAGTTGGTGCGGCTTGCCGTCGAGCACCACGGTCAGGGCGACTTCGCCGTCGGTGCGCAGCGCGGGGTGGCCCAGCACGGCGGCTTGGCGTTGTTCGGGTGGCAGCGCTTCCAGCGTGGGTGATGTGAAGCGCTCGGTGTGCACGCGGTCGGGGCGCACGCCCGCGTCGAGCAGGGCCTTTTCTGTCGCTTCAATCATCGCCTCGGGGCCGCAGACGAACACCTCGTCCATACTGCCCACGGGCAGCAGCGCTGCGATGATCTCGCGCACCTTGTCGCCGTCGATGCGGCCTTCGAGCAGCGGTACTTCCTGCGCTTGGCGTGAGAGCACGTGGATGAGCGTGAGGCGACCGGGGTAGCGGTCTTTCAGGTCTTGTAGCGCTTCGTTGAACATCACGCTGGCCATGCGTCGGTTGCCGTAGACCAGGGTGAACTTCGCGTCGGGAGACTCCTCCAGCGTGCTGGCCATGATGGACAAAATCGGCGTGATGCCCGAGCCCGCCGCAAAGCCCACGCGGTGCAAGGCGCGGGGTTTTTGGACGGTGAAGCGGCCTTCCGGTGGCATCACGCGCAGCGTGTCACCGGCCTTCAGTTCGGCCGCAGCCCAGTTGGAAAACACGCCGCCCTCAACCGGGCGAATGCCCAGCGTGAGCTCGCCTTGTTGTGTGAGCAAGCTGCGTGGGCTGCTGATGGAGTAGCTGCGCCGCACGTCCTGCCCGTTGATGGTGGCGCGCACGGTGAGGAACTGGCCGGGCTGGAAGCTGAATGCCTCACGCTGCGCCGACGGCACGGCCAGCGTGATCGCCACCGCGCCGGCCGCTTCGGGGCTGACGCGGGCAATGGGAAGATCGTGGAAGCGGGGCGACGTAGCGGTCATGGGTTTACTCCGTAGGGCGATGCAGTGTGACGAGCGCGATGATCCTCTCAGAACGTCGCGGGACCGGCTTCGCCAGACCGCAGACGTTGCCCCCTTCAGGGGGTGACGGGCGAAGCCCGGCGCGGGGGGATCTATCTATATGGGTTTGAAGTAGTCGAACGGTTCGAGGCAGTCGAGGCACTTGTAGAGCGACTTGCATGCGGTCGAGCCGAAGGGCGATGTTTCGGTGGTGTTGTGCGAGCCGCATTGTGGGCAGGCAATGGCTTCGGCCGTCACGGCCTGGCGGCTGAAGCGCATCACACCGCTGGGGGCGGCTTGCGTGCAGCGCGGTGGCGCGATGCCATAGGCGCGCAGCTTCTCGCGCGCCACGTCGCTCATCCAGTCGGTGGTCCAGGCGGGGGAAAGTTGCGTGACCACGCGGCCGGGCAAGCCAGCCTCGCGCAAGGCCACCACAATATCGTCCTCGATCTGGCCCATGGCCGGACAGCCGCTGTAAGTGGGCGTGATCACCACCTCGGGCGTGCCGTCTGCGCCCTCCCGCACTTCGCGCAGGATGCCCAGTTCCGTCAGCGAGACCACGGGAATCTCGGGGTCGGCCAAGTGGGCCAGCGCTTGCGCGATGGCCTGCAGCGAAGCGTCGGTGGTCACGCCCATGGCGTTCACCAGACCGCGCTCGGGTGCGCGCGCGCCAAGCTCTGCATCTCGGCGAGCAGAAAGCCCAGGTGCTCTGAGTGAACGCCCACATGGCCTTGGGTCACGTAGCCTGCGTGCGGCTGATCGTGTCGGCTCAAGGTGGCTTCCAGCAGGGTCTCGTTGACCAGTGCATTCCACGGTTCACGCAGCGTGCGCAGGTCCACACCGCTGCCATCGGCAGCAGCGGCCTGCTCTGCGGGCGATGGCAACCAAAACGCTTCGCAGTAGGGCAGCAGGTGGTCCACAGCGGCTTGCGCACGGCGCCCAGATTCGTCGGTGCCGTCGCCCAGCCGCACCAGCCAGTCGCTGCTGTGGCGCAGGTGGTAGCGCACTTCTTTCAGCGACTTGGTGGCGATGGCGGCCAGGTGCGTGTCTTGGGATGCCCGCAACGCGTCCCACACCAGCGCCATGAGGGCGCTGACGAGAAAGTTGCGTGCAATGGTCACCGCGTAGTCGCGTTCGCTCACCGCGTAGCCCACCAGAGCGCCATGGTGCGGAAGCTCCATCAGCGTGTGGTTGCGAAACTCAGCGGTGTCCCGGAAATAGGCCAGGGTGTCTTCCGTGATCAACCCATTTTGGCGCGCGCCCTGCAGGTGCGCGAAGCGCTGGGCCTGTGCCGGGTCGGCGTTGATGAGGCTGGCCGCGTACTGGTACAGCAACCGAGCCTGGCCAATCAGGTCCAGGCTGTTGTTGGCCAGGGCCAGGTCTTCTTCCAGGACGGGGCCGTGGCCGCACCATTCGGCGTTGCGCTGGCCGAGCACCAGGGCGTTGTCGGCCAGGTGCAGCACATAGTCAACAGGAGCAGCCATCACATGTGCCCCACTTTTTCAGGGATTTCGTAGAAGGTCGGGTGGCGGTAAATCTTGTCGGCTGCGGGGTCGAAGAAGCTGTCCTTGCTGTCGGGCTCGCTGGCGGTGATGGCGTTGGACGGCAGCACCCAGATGCTCACGCCTTCCTGGCGGCGGGTGTACACGTCGCGCGCCATCTGCAGCGCGTGCTGCGCGTCGCTGGCGTGCAGGCTGCCGCAGTGCTTGTGCTCCAAGCCCTGCTTGCTGCGTACAAACACTTCCCAGAGGGGCCATTCTTTCAAAGCGGATGCGGGGGTGCTCATGCGGCCTCCTTCAGGTTACGGGCTTGTTGTTTGGCGGCGTGGGCCATGGCGGCTTCGCGCACCCAGGCGCCTTGCTCGTGGGCTTTCACGCGGGTGGCCAGGCGTTCTTTGTTGCAGGGTCCGTTGCCGTTGACCGTGGACCAAAACTCGTCCCAGTCGATCTGGCCGTAGTCGTGGTGGCCGCGGGCTTCGTTCCACTTCAGGTCCGGGTCGGGCAGTGTCACGCCCAGCACCTCGGCCTGCGGTACGGTGGCGTCCACAAACTTCTGGCGCAAGTCGTCGTTGCTGATGCGCTTGATGCCCCAGCGCATGCCTTGCCCGCTGTTGGGGCTGTCGGCGTCGGGCGGTCCGAACATGGCCAGGCATTTCCACCAATAGCGGTTCACCGCGTCCTGCACCATGGCTTTTTGCTCCGCCGTGCCCTGCATCATCACCAGCAAGGCCTCGTAGCCCTGGCGCTGGTGAAAGCTTTCTTCTTTGCAGACGCGGATCATGGCGCGAGCGTACGGGCCGTACGAGCAGCGGCACAGCGGGATCTGGTTCATGATGGCCGCGCCGTCCACCAGCCAGCCGATCACGCCCACGTCGGCCCAATTCAGCGTCGGGTAGTTGAAGATGGAGCTGTATTTGGCTTTACCGCTGTGCAAGCCGTCGAGCATCTGGTCGCGGCTGGTGCCCAGCGTTTCGGCGGCGCTGTACAGGTACAGACCGTGGCCGCCTTCGTCTTGCACCTTGGCGATCAGAA
>JAUXXN010000147.1 GCA_030684755.1 Hydrogenophaga sp. | reverse complement strand
CAGCAAAGACCGCTTGGCATGACCACGCACCCCCATCCCATCCCAAGCCCGCTGCGCCGTTTGGTGTTGGTGCTGGGCGACCAGCTCTGGCTGGGCAACCCCGCCCTGGCGGGTTTGGACCCCGCGCAAGACGCGGTGCTCATGATCGAAGCGCCCGGCGAAGCCACCGAAGTTTGGAGCCACAAGGCGCGCATTGCCGTGTTTTTGTCCGCCATGCGGCACTTTGGGCAAACCCTGACCGACGCCGGGCTGCCCTGCCACTACCTGGCGCTGGACGACCCGGCCTTGGACGCGCTGCCCGGCCTGCCCGAACGCCTGGCCCACACGCTGACACGCTTGGCGCCGCAAACGCTGTGGGTTTGCGAGCCCGGCGAATGGCGCTTGGAACAAGACATTGCCGCCGTGGCCCAAACGGCGGGCGTGCCCTTGCGGGTGTTGGAAGACACGCACTTTTTGTGCAGCCGCCCGCGTTTTGCACGCTGGGCCAGCGGGCGCAAAGAATGGCGCATGGAATACTTTTACCGCGAGATGCGCCGCGAACACGGCGTGCTCATGGCGGGCAAAGAGCCCGTGGGCGGCCAGTGGAACTTTGACGCCGACAACCGCAAAAGCTACCCCAAAGCCGGGCCGGGCTGGATTCCCGAGCCTGCCCACTTCGCGCCCGACGCCACCACCCGCGAAGTGATCGCGCTGGTGCAAACCCGCTTTGCCGACCACCCCGGTGAACTGGCGCACTTTGGCTGGCCGGTCACACCCGAGCAAGCGCAGCAAGCCTTGCAGCGCTTTGTGGACGAACGCCTGGAACACTTTGGCGCCTACCAAGACGCCCTGTGGAGTGACACCCCGTTTGGCTGGCATTCGCTGTTGTCGGTGGCGCTGAACCTGCATTTGATCGACCCGCGCGACGTGATCCGCGCCGCCGAGGCTGCGCACCACACCCGAGGCCTGCCGCTGGCCAGCGTGGAAGGTTTCATTCGCCAGATTCTTGGGTGGCGCGAATTCATTCGCGGCGTCTACTGGCTGGACATGCCCGGCATGAAAACCGCCAATCACTTTGGCCACACACGCAAGCTGCCGCGCTGGTACTGGACCGGCCAGACCCACATGGCCTGCATGCAAGACGCCATTGGCCAAACCCTGAAACACGGCTACGCCCACCACATCCAGCGCCTCATGGTCACCGGCCAGTTTGCGCTGCTGGCCGAGCTGCAACCGCAGCAGGTGGCCGACTGGTATTTGGCGGTGTATGTGGACGCGGTGGAATGGGTCGAGCTGCCCAACGTGGCGGGCATGGCTTTGTTTGCCAACGGCGGGCGCTTCACCAGCAAACCCTATGTGGCCAGCGGACAATACATCTCGCGCATGAGCAACCACTGCCGGGGCTGCCGCTACCAGCCCGAGCAGCGCACCGGCCCCAACGCCTGCCCCATGACCACGCTGTACTGGAACTTTCTGGACCGCCACGAGACCGAACTGGCAGCCAGCCCCCGCACCGCCTTGATGGTGCGCAACCTCACCCGCCTGAGCGCCGCCGAGCGCGACGCCCTGCGTCAGCAAGCCACCACCACCCTGGCCCAGCTTGACACCGTGTAAGCGCCTTTGCACGCCCGCTGCATAAAATCCAACGCTCATAGCCGACCGACTGACCGACTGAAAGCCCGCCATGCTGTACCCCGAACTCTTCAAGCAACTCGAATCCGTCCGCTGGGACATGGACAAAGACATTCCCTGGGACACGTTTGACGCCAGCGCACTGACCGATGAGCAGGCCCAGACCATCAAGATGAACGCCATCACCGAGTGGGCCGCACTACCGGCCACCGAAATGTTTTTGCGCGACAACCGCGACGACTCCGACTTTTCTGCCTTCATGTCGATCTGGTTTTTTGAAGAACAGAAACACTCGTTGGTGCTGATGGAATACCTGCGCCGCTTCCGGCCCGAACTCGTACCCACCGAGCAAGAGCTGCACGACATCCGTTTTGAATTCGACCCCGCTCCGCCGCTGGAAACGCTGATGCTGCATTTCTGCGGCGAGATCCGTTTGAACCACTGGTACCGCCGCGCCAGCGAATGGCACACCGAGCCGGTGATCAAGCAGATTTACGCCACCTTGAGCCAAGACGAAGCCCGCCACGGCGGCGCCTACCTGCGCTACATGAAGCGCGCCATTGGCAAGTTCGGCAGCGAAGCCAAGGTGGCGTTTGCCAAAGTGGGCGTGCTCATGGCCAGCGCCCGGCGCACCGCGCAGGCGCTGCACCCGACCAACCTGCATGTGAACAAGGCCATGTTCCCGAACGACACCATCCAGAGCAAGCTGCCCAACCCTGAGTGGCTGGAACACTGGCTGGACAAACAGATTGACTTTGACGCCGTGTGGGAAACCAAGGTGGTGGACCGCATCCTGCACAACATGAGTTTGCTGATGGAGCAGCCCTTCAAGACCGTGCAAGAACTCAACCGCTTTCGCAAGTCGCTGGCGGCGCCTGCGGCGGCTTGATCTATCCCATGCCCATGCGCTCTGGCAACCGCAAACGCCTGCCCATCGGCCTACAAACGCTGTCGCGCCTGATGGAAGACGGCTGTTACTACGCCGATAAATCGGGCTACGCGGTGGATTTGGAGCAGACGGGCTCGTATTACTTTCTCAGCCGCCCGCGCCGTTTTGGCAAAAGCCTGTTTCTGGATACCTTGAAGGAAATGTTTGAAGGCAACGCGGCGCTGTTTCAAGGGCTGGCTGCCGAAAACCGGTGGGACTGGACGAAAAAGCACCCGGTGATTCGCATCAGCTTTGGCGATGGCGTGCTGCAAAGCCGGGCGGAGCTGGACGAGCGCATTCACGAGTTGTTGCTGGACAACCAACGCCGCCTGGGCGTGACCTGCACCCACACCAGCATCAGCGGACAGTTGTCCGAGCTGATCACCCAAGCCCACCAGGCCAGCGGCCAGCGCGTGGTGGTGCTGGTGGACGAATACGACAAGCCCATCCTCGACAACATCACGAACCAGGCCATCGCCACCGACATGCGTGAGGGGCTGAAGAACCTGTATTCCGTCCTGAAAGGTGCCGACGAACACCTGAAGTTCGTCTTCATCACCGGCGTGAGCAAGTTCAGCAAAGTCAGTTTGTTCTCGGGCCTCAACAACCTGAAAGACATCACGCTCGATGCTCGCTACAGCGCGCTGTGTGGCTACACCGATCACGATGTGGACACCGTCTTCGCCCCCGAACTGCCGGGCTTGGACCGCGAGGAAATACGCCGCTGGTACAACGGCTACAACTGGTTAGGCACCAGCGTTTACAACCCGTTCGATCTGCTGCTGCTGTTTGATTTCCGTGAATTCAAGCCCTATTGGTTCGAGACCGGCACGCCCACGTTTTTGGTGAAATTACTGGCCGAGCGCCAGATGTTCACACCCACGCTCGGGCAGACCGTGGCCGAGGACACGCTGCTGTCAACCTTCGACGTGGACATCATCCCGCCCGAAGCGCTGATGTTTCAGGCGGGGTATCTGACGATCGATTCGGTGTGGAAAATCCCTGGCCGGCAGGAGTTCACCCTCAAATACCCCAACAAGGAAGTGCAGGCGAGCCTGAACGACAGCCTGCTCAAGCACTGGGTGGGCGGACTGTCCATTCCGGGGCGCCAGATCAGCCAGCTGTACCGCGTGTTGTTGGCCAACGACCTGTCCGCGCTCCAGCCGCTGTTCCACGCTTTCTTTGCGACCATCCCGCACGACTGGTACCGCAACAGCCCCATCGCCCAGTACGAGGGCTATTACGCCAGCATTTTCTACAGCCACTTTGCCGCGCTGGGCTTGGACATTCAACTGGAAGACGCCACCAACCAGGGCCGTATCGACATGACGGTGCTGTTCAACGGCCATGTCTACATTTTTGAGTTCAAGGTGGTGAACCAAGACGCCACGGGCAGCGCCTTGCAGCAGATCAAAGACAAGGCCTACGCCGACAAATACCGCGCCCGGGGCGAGCCCATCCACCTCATTGGCGTGGAATTCAGCAAAGACAACCGCAACATCGTGGGCTTTGAGGTGGCGTCGGGCTGAAAGACAGGTCTTGCACCTGTACAGGTCCACCGCAGAGCCGTTCAGCGCACCGACACCGCCGCATTGTCCACCGGGACCGGTTTGCGTTGGCGTCGGCCCAGCGCCAGGCCCAGCACCAAGCCCCAGAATGCCCCGGCCAAGTGGGCGGCCTGCACCACCGACATGTCGTTGCCCGCGTCCCACACCACCGGGTACGACCAGCCACTCTCCACCGCCAATTTCACCAACAGGCCCAGCGCCAGCAAACCACCCCAGCGCGGCGCTTTGGGCACGGCGATCCGTTTCAAAATCAGCTGCACCGCCAGCACCATGGCGCCCGCGTGCAACAGGCCCGACAGGCCCACGGCGTAACCGATTTGCGGCCACAGCAGCAGCGAGAGCTGCATCAGTGGCCACGCCAGCAGCCAAGCCAGCGCGCAAGCCAGCGTGGGCCGAATCGTCCAGGCAAACGCGGCCAGCGCACCCAGGGCCACTTGGTTGCCAATGAGGTGAGGTGTGTTCATGTGCACCCAGGAGCTGGTCCACAGCGTCCAGGGTTGTTGCAGCCAGCCGTCTGCCCGCCAGGTGAGGGCGTCCACCACCTGCTCACCCGCCCACCACATCAGCATGCTGGCCACACCGTGCAGCGCGCACAGC
>JAUXXN010000145.1 GCA_030684755.1 Hydrogenophaga sp. | reverse complement strand
GCTGGGAGTTTTATTTCCATGAAAATCAAGGCTATTTAGACTAAAGCTTGCAATTCACTCTATCACAGCATCTCCCGCTGGATGCAGCAAAATTCGTGAGATGACCAACTCACCAGAGGTACTTTGGCGTTTACATGAACGCCGTATGTAACGGGGCGAACAAAACGCACAGCACAAAAACTGCGCATCAGGCTTGAAGGAGCGCTCTGGTGCAGCGCCACCGTTAAAATGCGCGCTGTCTTTGACACCAACCCCCCAGGAAACCCAGCATGTCTCTCTTTTCAGCCGTTGAAATGGCGCCACGCGACCCGATTCTGGGTCTGAATGAACAATTTGCCGCCGACACCAACCCGAACAAAGTCAACCTCGGTGTGGGCGTTTATTTTGATGACAACGGCAAGCTGCCCTTGCTCCAATGCGTGCAAGCCGCCGAAAAAACCATGATGGCCACGCCCAGCGCGCGCGGCTATTTGCCTATTGATGGCATTGCTGCCTACGATACAGCGGTAAAAACCCTGGTTTTTGGCGCCGATAGCGAGCCGGTGCAATCTGGCCGGGTGGCCACTGTGCAAGCCATTGGCGGCACCGGTGGCTTAAAAATTGGCGCAGACTTTTTGAAGCGCCTCAGCCCCAACGCCAAGGTACTGATCAGCGACCCGAGCTGGGAAAACCACCGCGCCCTGTTCACCAACGCTGGTTTTGTGGTGGACACGTACGCTTATTACGACGCCGACAAGCGCGGCGTGAACTTTGAAGGCATGCTGGCCAGCCTGAACGCCGCCGAGGCCGGCACCGTGGTGGTGCTGCACGCCTGCTGCCACAACCCCACCGGCTACGACATCACCGCAGCCCAGTGGGACGAGGTGATTGCCGCCGTCAAAGCGCGCCAGCTCACACCGTTCTTGGACATGGCGTACCAAGGTTTTGGCCACGGTATTGCCCAAGATGGCGCAGTGATTGGCAAATTTGTTGCAGCAGGTCTCACTTTCTTTGTCTCGACCTCGTTTTCCAAGAGCTTTAGCCTCTATGGCGAGCGCGTGGGTGCCTTGTCGGTGCTGTGCGAGAGCAAAGAAGAAGCGTCACGGGTGCTGTCGCAGCTGAAAATCGTGATTCGTACCAACTACTCCAACCCGCCAATTCACGGTGGTGCGGTGGTGGCGGCGGTGCTGAACAACCCCGAACTGCGGGCCGTTTGGGAAAGTGAACTGGGCGAGATGCGTGTGCGCATCAAAGTCATGCGCCAGAAACTGGTGGATGGTCTAAAG
>JAUXXN010000141.1 GCA_030684755.1 Hydrogenophaga sp. | reverse complement strand
TCAATGTGGCGCGGGTTCTGGAGAAACTTCTCCATGTACACCTCGGGGTTGCCAAACGCTGCACCGGCTTCGGCCTTGGTGGTTTGCACCGCGTGCAGCAGGGCCGCCTCGGTGTGTACCACGCGCATGCCGCGCCCGCCGCCGCCGCCTGCGGCCTTGATGATGACTGGGTAACCCACGGCTTTGGCGGTGCGTTTGATGATCACCGGATCGTCCGGCAAAGCACCTTCGGAGCCGGGCACGCACGGCACACCGGCGCGGATCATGGCCTGCTTGGCCGACACCTTGTCGCCCATCAGGCGAATGGATTCGGGCGAAGGTCCGATGAAAGTGAAGCCGCTTTTTTCAACCCGCTCTGCGAAGTCGGCGTTTTCCGACAGAAAACCGTAGCCGGGGTGGATGGCTTCGGCATCGGTCACTTCTGCGGCCGAAATGATGGCCGGCATGTTGAGGTAGCTGTGTGTGCTGGATGCGGGCCCAATGCAGACCGACTCGTCGGCAAGGCGCACATATTTGGCGTCGCGATCGGCTTCGGAATAGACCATCACCGCTTTGATGCCCATTTCCCGGCAAGCCCGTTGCACCCGCAGTGCAATTTCGCCCCGGTTGGCAATCAGAATTTTCTTGAACATGCGCGCAAGACCCTTTATTCGATCACGTACAAAGGCTGGCCGTATTCCACAGCTTGGCCGTTGTCGACCAAGATCCGGGTCACCGTGCCCGACTTGTCGGCCTCAATTTCGTTGAGGATTTTCATGGCTTCAACAAAGCAGATGGTCTCGCCTTCTTTAATGGAGTCACCCAGTTCAACAAAAGGCTTGGCACCCGGGCTGGATGCGCGGTAGAACGTTCCAACCATGGGCGACTTCACGATGTGACCCGCAGGTTCTGCGGCGGGTGCTGGCACCACCGATGGAGCCGACTCGACCACCATCATGGCAGGCGCCGCTTGGTGGGTTGGCGCTGGGGCGTAGGCCATGGGTGCTGCGAACCCGTTGGGTACGCTCTTGACAATGCGGACCTTACCCTCGGCTTCGGTAATTTCCAGCTCGGACACATTCGACTCTGAAACGAGATCGATCAGGGTCTTCAGTTTTCTCAAATCCATGGTTTCTCCAACGAAAATCGCTTAAATTGCCTCAAAAGTCATCAAATTTGGACAAATCAAGGCATGTCAACCCATCGGGTGGCGCAGTGTACACGATGGCAATACCGTTGGAAGCACCGTGTAGCGGCTAAGAAATTCACCATTTTCTTGGTCAGCAAGCGTCTGGGCGATGGCGTTAACGAACTTTACCCGTTTTTCTGTGAACGTTGCCGTAAATAAAGACAAGACGATCCTTGAGATGAGCCGTCTCAGAAAAGACCTGAAAGCAATCGCGCTCAGGCCAGTTGCGCCCACTGGGCCAAGTCGGTCTCGGAAACCTTACCAATTTTGCGATGCAACACGGTACCGTCTGTCCCCATAACCACGGTATAAGGCAATCCACCGGTGGGGTTGCCCAAGTCGCGGCTGAGCTGGGTACCTGCCAGGCCCGCCATACCCACCGGAAAGTCCAGTGGCAGTTTCTGCAAGAAACTGCGCACTGCACTGGGCCGATCCACCGCCAAACCCAGCACCTGCCAACCCCGAGACACCTGGGCGCGGTAGAAGGCATTGAGCAGCGGCAGCTCCTCCACACAGGGAGGGCACCAAGTGGCCCAGAAGTTCACCAGCAAGGGTTTACCTCGCCAAGCCAACAAATCGACCACCTCGCCATTCGGACCCTCGAACTGGCTGGCCCAAAAAACAGCTTCGGCCTCGGCGCCTACCGGATTGGGCTGATAACGCCACCAAGCAACACCCATGCCGGCAGCGCCGGAAGCGGCAGCCAAGCCGGTCATCCACAAAGTACGTCGGTTCAGTGTCATGGTGTTTGCTTTGGTATCTGGGTTTGGGCCAGCAATGCACGCAGGGCCTGGGCATCGCCACGGGGTTTGCGGCCCTGCGCGTCAGGCTTGAGAGCGCCACGCAGGTCGTCGAGGTCGTGCACCATCAAGTGCACCAGCACCCATTGCCCCAAGGCATCGCAACGGGTGCGCAGCGTCAGGGCCTGCACCGGTTCGCCTCGCCAGCCATTGAGGCTGCCCGGATGGTAATCCACGCGGTGGTCCAGCAGCGCCAACTCGGCGGACTTGGGGTCGTCGCAAAACAATTGCACATAAATATCGCTGTGCCGGGTGGCTGTGCCATGCCAAACCGCCCCGCCCAAATGTGGGCGGAATGCGTCCAGACGACCCATCCACAACAGCGCCACCTCGCGCAGAGCCCGCAGTTCAACCGCCTGGGTTTCAGGGCAAAACACCGCAATGTATTCGCGCACTGCGGCGTCCAGGGTGGTGTTGTCGGGCAAAGGTGCCCGCGCATGCAGGCCCATCTGCTTGACGGCGCGGCGCTTAGCGGCGGCGTATTCCATACCCTCCTCCACCACCAAGCGTGCGGCCACAGCGGCAATTTCGGGGTTGTGGCTGTCTCGGTAAAAGTCCATTGCGCCATTGTGCATGCTGCACTGCGGGCCTGCGCCACCCACGAGCCATACCCGCATGTGCTTGCGCTTCGCCCCCTAAAATCGCTGGATGCATATTCATATTTTGGGCATTTGTGGCACGTTCATGGGCGGCTTGGCCGCGCTGGCTCGCGAGGCCGGGCACCGGGTCACCGGTTGCGACGCCGGCGTTTATCCGCCCATGAGCGACCAACTGCGCGCGCTGGGCATTGAGCTGATTGAAGGCTTCGGGGCCGAGCAAATGGACCTGGCACCCGACATGTACGTGGTGGGAAACGTGGTCAGCCGGGCTCGGCGTCCCGACGGCAACCCCAAATTCCCCCTCATGGAGGCCATTCTGGATGCAGGCGCTGCCTACACCAGTGGCCCGCAGTGGCTGGCCGAACACGTGTTGCAGGGGCGCCATGTGATGGCGGTTGCGGGCACCCATGGCAAGACCACCACCACCGCCATGCTGACCTGGATTCTGGAATCGGCGGGTCTGGAGCCAGGCTTTTTGGTGGGCGGCGTGCCCATGAATTTTGGTGTATCGGCCAGACTGGGCGCAGCGCAGCGCCCGCAAGGCGCGGCTTCACCCAGCGAGGGCTTTGGGGCAAAAGCACCTGTTTTCGTGATTGAGGCCGATGAGTACGACACGGCGTTTTTTGACAAACGCAGCAAGTTTGTGCATTACCGGCCCCGCACCGCCATTTTGAACAACCTAGAGTTCGATCACGCCGATATTTTTGACGACTTGGCGGCCATTGAGCGCCAGTTTCACCATTTGGTGCGCACCGTGCCCGGCTCTGGCCGGGTGGTGGTGAACGGGCTGGAGGAGTCGCTGGACCGGGTGCTGCACCAGGGGCTGTGGAGCGAGCTGCGCAGCTTTGGCTCGGCGGTGAACGACTTCACGGCGCAAGGCGAACCGCACGCCTTTGACGTCCTGCAGCGCGGCTCGGTGGTGGCCCACGTGGAATGGGCACTGAGCGGCACCCACAACCAGCTCAATGCGCTGGCAGCTATCGCGGCAGCCGACCATGTGGGCGTGTCGCCAGCGCTAGCAGCCCAGGCTTTGTCACTTTTTGAAAACGTGCGCCGTCGCATGGAGGTGCGTGGCTCGGTAGCGCGCGAAGGGCAGAGCATCACGGTGTACGACGATTTTGCCCACCACCCCACGGCCATTCGCACCACCTTGGACGGGCTCAAACGCCGTCTGCAACCCACCCCGGGCCAGCACGG
>JAUXXN010000142.1 GCA_030684755.1 Hydrogenophaga sp. | reverse complement strand
GCCGTGGCCGAGCAGGGTGGCTGCCAGGCGGCTGTCGAGACGTTGGAAGGCCACGGCCTCAATCAGGCTGGTCAGATCGGCCATGCGCAAAGCGAACAGGCCCAGTACGAAGTTTCGAAAGGTGGGGTCGACCATGGCGGTCTGGAAGTCGGGTGCCGACAACAGGGTCAGGGTGGTGTCGGTGGTGGTCACGCCATGGGCGGTGAGAGGTTGGCCGGTGAACAGTCCGGCAGAAGACACCAGGCACATCTCGCCAGGCTGAACCCGATAGAGTTCCAGTTCGCGGCCGTTGGCGGCACTGCGCGACACGCGCACCTCGCCGCGCAGCACCATCGGGAAACCTGGACAGGTGTCGTTTTCGCGAAACAGCGGAGTGCCCGTGGGCACTTGCACCCTTTGCAGCCGGGGGAGTAGCTGCGGCAGCGAGCCCATAGCGGGGTAGAGCGTCAGCACATTCTGGGCATCGGTGTCGGGCATGCGGGCATTGTAGGAGCGCTGTGTGGCCCGAGATTCGAATCAGTTGGCTAAGTTCGTTCAAATTTTTCGAACTTTAGCTTCAAGCGCTTTGACACTGCTTGGTGCATGGTTTCCCTACACTGCCCTGATGACTGCTTTGAATGTTTCTCGTTATCACCCCGTGGCCGTGGCCTTGCACTGGCTGTTGGGCTTTGCGCTGGTGGGCACTTTTTCGCTCGGTCTGTACATGGCCGACCTGCCGTTTTCGCCCCAGCGCCTGCAGTATTACAGCTGGCACAAGTGGGCGGGTGTGACGTTGCTGACGCTGTCGTTCGTGCGGTTGATGTGGCGTCTGACGCACCGCCCGCCCGCCCTGCCGCTGGCCATTGAGCAGGCCATGCCTGCTTGGCAGCGCATGGCGCACCATGCGACCCACTTTGGTTTGTATGTGTTGTTTTTCGCTGTGCCGCTGTTGGGCTGGGCCTACAGCTCGGCCGAGGGCTTTCCCGTCGTGTGGTTCGGTCTGGTGCAGTTGCCCGACTTTGTGCCCGTGAGCGAAGGACTGG
The DNA here is from genome assembly GCA_030684755.1 of Hydrogenophaga sp. Lineage (GTDB taxonomy): Bacteria > Pseudomonadota > Gammaproteobacteria > Burkholderiales > Burkholderiaceae_C > Hydrogenophaga. The sequence goes on along the minus strand of JAUXXN010000142.1, from coordinate 10,667 downwards.
CCGATGTGCTCAAGCCGTTGCACAAGTTTTCGGCTTACGGCATGGCGGCGCTGGTGCTGCTGCATGTGGCGGGTGCGCTGAAGCACCACTTCATTGACCGCGACGGCCTGCTGCAACGCATGGGCTTTGGTCGTAGCTGACCCATTTGTTTTCAGGAGTTTTGACATGACCCGTTTCCTTTCCCTTGCCCTGGCTGCTGCATCGCTCTTGCCGCTGTCTGCCCAGGCCCAGCAGACTCTGGTGCCCGCACAAAGCGAAGTGACCTTTGTGAGCCGCCAGATGGGCGTGCCCGTGGAGGGTAAGTTCAAGACCTTCAGCGCCCAGGTGGCGTTTGACCCGGCCAAGCTGGCCACCAGCCAGATCGCCTTCACGGTCGATACAGGCAGCGCCGACATCAGCCGCGAAGCCAATGCCGAATTGCCCAAGGCGACCTGGTTCAACGTGGCAGCGTTCCCCAAGGCCACGTTTCAGTCCAGCAGCATCAAGCGGCTGGACGCCAGCAAGTTTGAAGTCACCGGCAAACTGAGTATCAAAGGCCTGAGCAGCGATGTGGTGGTGCCCGTGACACTGACCCAGAGCGGTGCCATCACCACCGCCGTCGGCACCTTCCCGATCAAACGCCTGACCTTTCGCATTGGCGAAAAGGAGTGGGCCGACACGTCGATGGTGGCCGATGAGGTGCAGGTCAAATTCAAGATCGCCCTGACTGGCTTGCCCAAACTTTAAGTGCACCCGTCGCTGCGCGTCACTCTCAAGGGGTGATCCCACTGTGCCGGCCAACCAGGTTCCACGGCATCCGGGGTTTGCAGCATGCTCGTCGGAGTCCTTGTCGTTTTTTGTTTCCCGCCTTTATTTCGTTTCATCAACCCGAACCCAGGAGTTCAACCATGCGCAAGTCCCTCTCCCTGCTGGCCGCTGCAGCTGTATTGTCCACGGCCGGCCTCGCCCAAGCTGCGACCTACCAGATCGACCCGACCCACACCAACGTGATCTGGGAACAGCTGCACTTTGGCACCTCCACCAACCGTGGCAGCTGGGCCAAGAAGAGCGGTACCGTGCAGTTTGACCGTGCTGCCAAGACCGGCAAAGTGGAATTGACGCTGGACATGACTTCGGTGACCACCGGCGTGGCACCGTTCGACAGCCACCTTAAGGGCGACGACTTTTTTGCCGCTGACAAATTCCCCACCGCCACGTTCGTGAGCGACCGGTTCGTCTTCAACGGCGACAAGGTCAGCGAAGTGCAGGGTAAGCTGACGATGCGCGGTCAGACCCACCCGGTGACGCTCAAGGCGATTCGCTTCAATTGTTTTGACCACCCGATGCTCAAGCGCGAAGTCTGCGGTGGCGACTTCGAATCCACCATCAAGCGCAGCCAGTGGGGCGTGAACTGGGGCCTGACCATGGGCGTGGCCGACGACACCAAGTTGACCATCCAGGTCGAAGCGATCAAGCAGTAACCTCACCCCCTCGCTGTTGCGCGCCTGAGTTCAGGCATGCAGCAGCGCAGCGTTTGTGGAAAAAAGGCCCGAAGTTTCGGGCTTTTTTCATGGGCGCGTGGCCTGCTCCAGCCGGTCCAAAAACCGCATGGCTTGCTCCCGGTCGTTGCCGCACATGTCTGCGCTGGGACGCAGCGACGAGCACACGGCTGGCCGCTCGGGCTGACCAAACAACTGGCAGCGCAGCTCGCTATCTAAATGAGGGCAGGGCACGCCTGGCGCTTTGCCATTCGGCAAACCCGGCATGGGGCTGCTGATGGAGGGTGCGGTGCAGCAAGCCGCGCAACCAGGGCGGCAGTCCAAGATGCGCTCAGCCCTGGAACTTGCGGGCGGCCCAGAGCACTTGGTCCACCACGCCATGCAAGGCGGTGCGCTGCGATTCGAGAGACAGTTGACCGCTGGGGTCAAACGCCTCGAAGGCCTTGGGCAGGGCGAACTGCTTGGGTGCTACCCAGCATTGCAGGTTCATCAGCACCGGTGTCAGGTGGGCCAGGCCGCGCAGGCCGCCCAGTGCGCCAGGAGATGCGCTGAGCAAACCCACCACCTTGCCAGCAAATGCCTTGGTGCCGTTGCCCCATTGTGGGTCGCCCTTGATGGGGCTGGACACCCAGTCGATGGTGTTTTTCAGCAGCGCCGTCATGCTGCCGTTGTATTCGGGCGCAGCCACCAGCCAGGCCGGATGGGCGTGGAAGATTTCCTTCAGGCGCACCACATCGCGCGGTGTGCCCCGGGCTTCCAAGTCGGCGTTGTACATCGGCACATCAAAGTCGGCCAGGTCCAGTCGGGTGACGGCAGCGCCTTCGGCCTGTGCCATGTCGGCTGCGGCGGCGGCGAGCTGGCGGTTGTAAGACTGGGCGCGCGTGCTGCCCGCGAAAACGAGGAGGGGGATGGGTGTGCTCATGCCTCCATTGTGGCGCATGCGGTTGTTCAAATTGGGGTGCGTGGGCTGCAGTTATGGCCGAAGTCGATACACCCCAGCGATGGTTTTGCCCGGTGTGCCGCACGGTTTTGGCGGGCGTCCTTCGGGCAAAAATGGGAGAATTGGTGGCTGTCTACCCGGTTGCCGTTGTGCGCCAACCGCTTTAATGCCGCACGGGCAGCAGGTGTTTCACGTGAAACACCGCATTTTTGTATTGTTGGGTGCTGTCTTTGTACGGCGCCCCGGAGCCTTCACATGTTGTACCCCCAAGAATTTGATGTCATCGTCGTCGGCGGTGGCCACGCCGGTACCGAGGCCGCTTTGGCCGCCGCGCGCATGGGCTGCCGCACGCTGCTGCTGACCCACAACATCGAAACGCTGGGGCAGATGAGCTGCAACCCCAGTATCGGCGGCATTGGCAAGGGTCATTTGGTGAAAGAGGTGGACGCATTGGGCGGTGCCATGGCCTTGGCTACCGACGAAGGCGGCATTCAGTTCCGTATTTTGAACAGCAGCAAGGGCCCGGCGGTGCGCGCAACCCGAGCCCAAGCCGACCGTATTTTGTACAAGGCCGCCATTCGCCGCATGCTGGAAAACCAGCCCAACCTGTGGCTGTTTCAGCAGGCGGTAGACGATTTGATGGTGGAGGGTGACCGCGTGGTAGGTGCCGTGACGCAGGTGGGCATCAAGTTTCGCAGCCGCACGGTGGTGCTCACAGCGGGCACTTTTCTGGATGGAAAAATCCATGTGGGCCTGAACAACTACGCTGCCGGTCGTGCGGGTGATCCGCCAGCCGTCAGTTTGTCGGCTCGCTTGAAAGAGCTGAAACTGCCCCAGGGGCGGCTGAAAACCGGCACACCTCCGCGCCTGGATGGCCGCAGCATCGACTACAGCAAGTGCACCGAACAGCCCGGCGACGGTGTGGCCGGTGGCATGAATGCCGACAAGCCGGTGCCGGTGTTCAGTTTCATGGGCGGTGCGGTGGCGCATCCGCAACAGGTGCCGTGCTGGATCACGCACACCAACACGCGCACGCACGACATCATTCGCAGTGGCTTTGACCGCAGCCCCATGTTCACCGGCAAGATCGAAGGCGTGGGCCCGCGCTACTGCCCGAGCGTGGAAGACAAGATCAACCGCTTTGCCGACAAAGACAGCCACCAGATTTTTTTGGAACCCGAAGGTCTGACCACACACGAGGTCTACCCCAACGGCATCAGCACCAGCTTGCCGTTTGACATCCAGTACGCGTTGGTGCGCAGCATGCCTGGTCTGGAAAATGCGCACATTTTGCGGCCCGGCTACGCCATTGAGTACGACTACTTCGACCCGCGTTCGCTCAAAAACAGTTTCGAGACCAAGCAGATTCAGGGCCTGTTTTTCGCGGGCCAGATCAACGGCACCACCGGCTATGAAGAAGCCGCCGCACAAGGCTTGTTTGCCGGGATGAATGCCGCCTTGCAGTGCCGAGGCGAAACGCCTTGGCTGCCTCGGCGCGACGAAGCTTACCTGGGTGTGCTGGTGGACGACTTGGTGACGCAAGGTGTGACTGAGCCCTACCGCATGTTCACCAGCCGGGCCGAGTTCCGTTTGCAACTGCGCGAAGACAATGCCGACATGCGCCTGACCGAAGCCGGGCGCCGCATGGGTCTGGTGGGCGATGCGCGCTGGGATGCGTTTTGTCGCAAGCGCGACGCTGTTTCACGTGAAACCGAGCGCCTGAAATCCACTTGGGTGAACCCGCGCAGCCTGCCCGCTGAAGAAAGCGTGCGGGTGTTGGGCAAAGCCATTGAGCACGAACACAACCTGTTTGACTTGTTGCGCCGCCCTGGCGTGGGCTATGCCGACCTGGCTGGCATGGACGGCGGCAAGTACGCCGGACCCGATGTTTCACGTGAAACACTGGACGAACTGCTGGAGCCGGTGGTGGAACAGGTGGAAATTGCGGCCAAGTATTCGGGCTACATCGACCGGCAAAAAACCGAAGTAGAGCGCGCCTTGCACTTTGAAGACCTGAAGCTCCCCGCCGATTTGGACTACATGCAGGTGGCGGCTTTGTCGTTTGAAGCACGGCAAAAGCTGACCAAGCACCGGCCAGAAACACTGGGGCAAGCTGCGCGCATTTCGGGCATCACGCCCGCCAGCATTTCGCTGTTGCTGATCCACCTGAAAAAAGGCGGCTTTCGGGGATTTGCCACCTTGTCCGCAGACGACAGGGTGACGGTATGAGCCGCACGGTGTTGCTCTCTGGTTTGCAGGCACTGGGCTTGTCGCTCAGTGAAGCGCAGGTGGCGCTGCTGCTGGACTACTTGGCACTTCTGCAAAAGTGGAACAAGGTCTACAACCTCACCGCTGTGCGCGACCCCGCCGAGATGATGACGCACCACCTGCTGGACAGCCTGTCGGCCATACCGCCGCTGCTGCGTCAGACGGGCGGGCAGCCCATTCGGCTGCTGGACGTGGGCTCGGGCGGCGGCCTGCCCGGTGTGGTCATTGCCATCACCTGCCCGCAGATCCAGGTGAGTTGCGTGGACACGGTGGGCAAAAAAGCCGCCTTCATTCAGCAGGCTGCGGCCACCTTGAAGCTGCCCAACCTGCGTGGCGTGCATGCGCGTGTAGAAAGCCTGAAGGCGGAAGAGGGCGGTGGTTCTGATGTGATCTGCTCCCGCGCCTTTGCCTCGTTGTTGGACTTTGTGAGCTGGTCACGCCCCGCCCTAAAACCTGGCGCGGTGTGGATGGCCATGAAGGGCAAGCACCCCACCGAAGAGCTGTTGGCCTTGCAAAATGCCGCCCCCTGGGCTGATGTGTTTCACGTGGAACCTTTGCAGGTACCGGGGCTTGAGGCGGAGCGCTGCATTGTTTGGTTGCGCGAACACGCAACTTGAACCGTTGGCACTTCGGCGTGCCGTGCAACAACGCAACCGGCCTCACGTAAACTCACCCCTCTATTTAGGGGTTTTCCATGTTTGGCATTGCTGATTACGGCGCATTCGTCGCTGCCATCATCCTGTTTCTCGCCATTCCCGGCCCGGGCAATCTGGCGTTGATCACCTCCACCAGCAAGGGCGGTATCCGTGGCGGGCTGGCGGCTACGTTTGGTGTGATAGCGGGCGACCAGGTGCTGATGTGGATGGCGGTGGCCGGCGTGGCGGCTTTGTTGGTGGCGTATCCGGCCGCATTCAGCGCGGTGCAGTGGCTGGGCGCCGCTTACTTGGCCTGGCTGGGCTGGAAAATGCTGAGCGCCAAGCCCGGCGACAAGCCGGTGCTGAACATCCGACCGCGCCAGTATTTTCAGCAAGCGTGCACCATCACCCTGCTAAACCCCAAGGCCATCGTGTTTTACATGGCTTTCTTCCCGCTGTTCGTGGACCCTGCCAAACACCAAGGCCTGCTCACCTTCGGTGCCATGGCCGCCACGGTGGCTGTGCTGACCTTTTTCTACGGTCTGGCGGCTGTGCTGCTGACCCACTTTCTGGCCGAGCGCATGCGTGCCAACCCTGTCATTGCGCGCGCGCTCGAAAAGCTCGCGGGCGTGTTTCTGATTGGCTTCGGCATCAAGCTGGCCATCTCCAAGTAATTTCATTCTCCGGTATCTTCCATGGCCAAAATTTTCTGCGTTGCCAACCAAAAGGGTGGCGTCGGCAAAACCACCACCACCGTCAACCTGGCGGCGGGTTTGGCCCAGCTGGGGCAACGTGTGCTGATGGTAGACCTGGACCCGCAGGGCAACGCCACCATGGGCTCGGGCGTGGACAAGCGCAGCTTGGCCTTGTCGGTGTACGACGTGTTGCTTGAATCGGCGTCGGTGGCACAGGCCGCCATCCGCGCCGAAAAATGCGGTTACGACGTGCTGGGCTCTAACCGCGAACTGGCAGGGGCCGAGGTGGAGCTGGTGGGCTTGGAGCGGCGCGACCAGCGGCTCAAGACTGCGCTGGCTGCGGTGGCGACCAGCTACGACTTCGTGCTCATCGATTGCCCACCGTCCTTGAGCATGCTCACGCTCAACGGCCTGTGTTCCGCGAATGGCGTCATCGTGCCCATGCAGTGCGAGTATTTCGCTTTGGAAGGTTTGACCGATCTGGTCAACACCATCAAGCAGGTGCACGCCAACCTCAACAAAGACCTGCAAATCATTGGTCTGCTGCGCGTCATGTTCGATCCGCGCATTACCTTGCAGTCGCAGGTGAGCGACCAGCTCAAAGCCCATTTTGGCGACAAGGTGTTCGACAGCGTGATTCCGCGCAACGTGCGCTTGGCCGAAGCACCCAGCTACGGCCTGCCCGGTGTGGTGTTCGATCCGTCGGCCAAAGGCAGCCAGGCTTTTGTGGCCTTTGCCCAAGAAATCGTTAACCGCAGCGGCAACGCCTGAACCCTTGTTTCACGTGAAACACACGCATGAAGCCTGACAACACGCTCATCTTGCCCGGCTGGCAAAACAGCGGGCCAGACCACTGGCAAAGCCGCTGGGAGGCCCTGCACGGTTACCGCCGCGTGGACCAGCACGACTGGATGCAGCCGCGCCGAGGCGACTGGATTGCGCATTTGGAAGACGTGATTCTGGGCACCGAAGGGCCGGTGGTGCTGGTGGCGCACAGCCTGGGCTGCATTCTCACCGCCGCGTGGGCGCAGGTGTCGCGCAGCACGGCACGTGTGCAGGGCGCGCTGCTGGTGGCGCCGGGAGACGCCGAGCGTGAAGCCCTGCGCCCGGTGCTGCCCAGTTGGTCGCCCATCGTGCGACAGCGCCTGCCGTTTCCCAGCGTGCTGGTGGGCAGCCGAAACGACCCCTATTGCAGCTTTGAGCGCGCACAAGGCTTGGCCAGCGACTGGGGTTCGCGCTTTATCGACCTGGGCGAGTGCGGCCACATCAATGCCGAGTCGGGTCTGGGTGACTGGCCTGAGGGACACGCCTGGCTGCTTGAACTGATCAACCTATAAGAAAGACACCATGGTCACCAAAAAACCCAAAGGCCTTGGCCGTGGACTCGAAGCCCTGCTGGGGCCCAAAGTGGCCGAAGCCGCTTCGCCCGAGGCGCAGGAAACCGAGCGCAACCAAACCCCCACCACGCTGGCGCTGACCGAGCTGGTGCCCGGCGTCTACCAGCCGCGCACCCGCATGGACGAGGGCGCGTTGTACGAACTGGCCGAGAGTATCCAGTCGCAGGGCATCATGCAGCCCATTCTGGTGCGCAAGCTGGCCGACGGCCCCAATGCTGGCAAGTACGAGATCATCGCGGGCGAGCGCCGTTTCAGGGCGTCGAGGCTGGCCGGGCTGGACAGCGTGCCGGTGTTGGTGCGCGACGTGCCCGACGAGTCCGCCGCCGTCATGGCGCGGATCGAGAACATCCAGCGCGTAGACCTGAACCCGCTGGAAGAAGCCCAGGGCTTGCAGCGCTTGGTGAAAGAATTTGGACACACCCACGAACAGGCCGCGCAGGCCGTGGGCCGCTCACGCAGCGCCGCCAGCAACCTGCTGCGCCTGCTGCAACTGGCCGACCCGGTGCAAACCATGCTGATGGCGGGCGATCTGGACATGGGCCACGCGCGCGCCTTGCTGGCACTGGACAAAGCCACCCAGATCACGGCGGGCAACCAGATTGCTGCCAAAAAAATGTCGGTGCGCGAGGCCGAGAGCCTGGTGAAGAAACTCGGCGCCGAATTTTCGCTGGCACCCCAAAAACCAAGAAAAGAGAAGTCGCGCGATGTCAAACGGGTGGAAGAAGAGCTGGCCGACCTGCTCACGGCGGACGTGGAGGTTCGTGTGAAAAAACGCGTCAAACGCCATGGCCGACTGGAAGACATGGGCGAAATCGCCATCCAGTTTGGCTCGCTGGAAGAGCTCAACGGCTTGATCGACAAGTTGCGCGGCTGAACGACTTCCGTTCATGCCCGCTCACCACCCCAAAACGCACCCGGTCGGCGTTGCATACAGCCATAGCTGTACTGAACATCTTGCACGGGCACGTTTTGAGTCTTCGCTCGGACACAGCCCAAAAACTCTCTGCACTCTGAATGCGCGGCCCAGGAGTCCAGCACTGCGCCTATCAAACGGGCGGCTTGGTAACCTGCAACGCCTGTCGGTAGACACGCTGAAATCGGCATAGGGGGCAGCCATTATCGGCTGCACCCCTGTCACACCACCCGGCATGCGGGTCCGCACCGGGCGGTTCGAGAGTTTGAGGTCAGGACCATCTGTCTCGTCAGCGCCGCCTCCAGCAGGCCACCGGTGCCCGCCATCTGCTTTGCCGACCCTGTGCCCGGGTGCTCAAGGAGCGGGCCGCAGGCTTCGTCGCTGGTGAGATCACGCACAGCTTCACCGTGCGCTACGCTCACCCGCCCGGATGAATCCGGCATCTGACGCATGGCCTTGTGCCTCCCCTTGTCCTCGTTCACTCACTCTCGTTCAGCCCTTCACTCTTGCCTTGTGGCCTCATCGGCCCCGGCTCCTGCTACTACGGTCTTTGCTGACTTCTCGCTCCGGCAAAACCGTCGCCCTTTTGCTTCGCAGAAACTTCGTTTTCAGGCGCAAGGCAAGATCTCCCCAGGTAAGAACGCACTCCTTCATCACACTTGCCGCCTCATTTACGCCGCCTGATCTTTGACCAAAAGAGCTTTGCGGTTTATGGCCCGCTCGCCCTGATCGGCAACGCCTTCTATGTGGTTCTTGTCCATCGGCTCATGATTTACGCTCCACGCTTCCCCCACACCCGGTCGCCCTCGTGCAGTTGCGCTTCGCTTCGCTCGTCTTGGTCAACTTGCTGCGGGACTTGGCAACCCGCAGGAGTGTGCCCATGCTGGGCGCACATGAAAAAGGCCTCCCGAGGGAGGCCAAAAATTTTCTGGTTGTTGCGGCCAAATACGGCCTCCTGTTCAGTTGTAGGTGTACCGAACCGAGTATGGAATCGAAAACCCCGATGTGCTCAGTGTGGCTGAAACCTGTCCGACATTGTTGGCAAAAGAGCAGCTGTTGATGGTCAATGTGCCGGCGGCACCCAAGTCTGTGAAAGTCCGGTCGTTGGAGAGGTCGCTACAGAACTCGCTCTGGTTGGCCGGGCGTGGAATTCCAGTTAGGCTCACCGCAGGTGCGGCTATTCCGCTGGCCGTTACTTCGATGGTGAGCGATCCAGTTGGGCTTGGGCTTGGGCTTGGGCTTGGGCTGGGTGTAGCGTTAAGCGCGTGGTGCGCAGCAGTGAAGGCCGCCCCAAAGCCGGGGAATTCAGTGAAAGCCCCTTTCAGCGCAGCATTCAGCAGCATGGCATAAGTTGTTGAGGTGTTGACCTGCGCTTTGCTTAGAGCTTCAAGCAGCTTGTCCATGGAGTCGTCGGGCTCTGCTTTGAACCTAGCGGTGATGGGGTTCACAGTTCCCAGCGTACTGGCGATGCCCAGCCCAGAGGCCACGTTACCCAAGGCGGTTTGAACAGCGCCGGCATTGACGTTGGTGAACACGGGCGAGCCAAACCAGGTTTGCGGGTTGGCGCCTGCCAGTTGGGCGACGATCAGGTCGGTCAGTGGCGTGACGTTGACGGTACCCAACGACACGGCAATGGAATGGTAGGGCACGGCATTGGCGCTGCCGCTGATGGTGCCGCCGCGCACCTGGACAGCGCAGGGCAACGTTTGCCCGGCAAAAGACACTTGCCAGGCACCGGTGGTGCTGGTGGTGGTGTTCAGTGCAGAGCCGCCAGCACATTGGACGGTAATGGCCCCATTGGCGATGGGTGCACCCACAGCGGCCACGCCGGAAAGTGATGCCGCAGGGCTTGGATCATCGCCACCACCACAGCCGACCAGGGCGGCGGCCAGGGTCAGGGTGCCCCATGTCCAACGAGAAGGTGTACGAAAAACAGGTGTGTTCATGGTATTTGCTCCAGAAAATAGACAAGGCCATGGTGGCCTAGCGCGATTGTAGAAACAGGCACTGCGACCGACTACCCCCCAAACCAGGGGTACCCCCCAGTTCAAGGGGGGTGGCGTGCTGCGTGCGTTGGAGCGCAGACCGCTGGCCTACACTGCGCCTATGAGGAACACCCTGTTTGAGCGTGCTTTGATCGTTGAAGACCTTGATGAGCCTCGGCAATGGCTGGCCGAGTTGCTGCCACGCGCCTTGTCCAGTGTGCGCACCGTGGACTGCGCGGATTCGGTGGCGAGTGCCCGGCAATGCATGGCGGCTCACGCCTATGGTTTGGCGCTGGTGGACTGGGGGCTGCCCGACGGCCACGGGGGCCAGCTGATTGAGGAACTGGTGGCGGCCC
>JAUXXN010000115.1 GCA_030684755.1 Hydrogenophaga sp. | reverse complement strand
GGGTTGTGGGGGCTTTTTGGGTGGTTTTTGGGTGCCCGGGGCTGCCGCTGGCGCTATTGCCCGAAGCGCGGGCCGTTTTTCAGAAACTCGGTTTCTTCAGGGGTGGTTTCGCGGCCCAGAGCGGCGTTGCGGTAGGGAAAGCGGCCGTGCTGGGCCACGATGTCGCGGTGTTGCTGGGCAAAGCGCAGGTTGCCGGCCAGGGTGTCGCGGAGTTCGGGCGGGGCGGTTTGGCCGAGCTGGGTGAAGCGGGCCACGCATTCGTCTTGCAGGGCGAGGTTTTCGGCGTGCATGAGCGGCATGTAGAGAAACACGCGGCCCACGGTGGGCAGCGCGGTGTCTTGCCCCTGGGCCAGGGTGTGCAGCACCAGTTGCTGGGCGCGCGGGTCGCCCGCAAAGGCGCGTGCCTGGCCCCGGTGGACGTTGCGGGTGAACTGGTCGAGCACCACGATGAGCGCGAGCCGGGTGGAGATGCTGGTTTCCCAGTCGCTCAGGCCGCCGTTCAGGGCTTCAGCCACCAGAGGACCAAAGCGCTGGCGAATGTGTTCGTCTTGCGCGGCGCTGCCGCCAAACCACAGGTCGTTCAAGGAGGTGCTGGGCCAGCCGTGCTGCAGGCCGTCGGCGAACCAAAAGCTGAGCACGTCTTGCGCGGTGGCGGTGTGGGGGGCAGGGGTGTTGTTCATGGCGTGCAGGGGTGGGTTGGGCGCTGGTTACGTCTGGCAACCACTTTCACTTTGCGTGCGGTACAGGTTACAGCGATTTTTTCTGTAATGCACCTACAGGGCGGCAAGCGCCCTGCAACCAGGAGCTCAACATGAAAACCCTGTCTTTAAGCACCTACTGGAGCCGCACATCGGCCTTGGCCCGTGGCTTGGCGCTGTCGGCTTTGGCTGCGGGCGCATGGGCTTTGTCGGCCGGCCTGACACAAGCGCAGGCCAGCGGTGTGTATTGGTCGGTCGGCATTCACCAGCCGGGGGTGTCGGTGGGGGTGTCGAATGCGCCGCCGGTGGTGGTGCACCCGTACCCCGTG
>JAUXXN010000114.1 GCA_030684755.1 Hydrogenophaga sp. | reverse complement strand
CGTCCTGAGTGGGACTCTGGCGGAGGCTGGCGGCGTGGTCGTCCGTCTGGTGCGTGGGGCCGTCTTCGGCCAGGGCGTTGCTGTCGTGCGTGATCACGTGGGTGACGCGCTGCTTCATCAGCGCGGCCATGCGGATGGCGTTGCGGCTGTAGTCGCTGAACGTGAGGAAGGTACCGCCGTAGGGGATGAAACCACCGTGCAGCGCCACGCCGTTCATGATGGCGGCCATGCCGAATTCGCGCACGCCGTAGTTGATGTGGCGCCCGCCTTGGCCCGCCTCGTTTTTCACCACGTTGCCCGCCAAATCAAAGCGCAGGTTGGGGGTGGACTTGGTGTTGGTCAGATTGGAGCCGGTCAGGTCGGCGCTGCCGCCCAGCAGCTCGGGCAGGGCTGCGGTGAAGGTTTCCAGTGCGATTTGGCTGGCCTTGCGGCTGGCCACGGTTTCGGCTTTGGTATGGGCCGCCAGCACGGCGTCCACGGCCACTTGGTTGAACTTCTTGGGCAGCTCGCCTTTCATGCGGCGCACAAACTCTTTGGCCAGATCGGGGAAGGCGGCCTTGTAGGCGGCGAACTGGGTGTTCCAAGCGGCTTCTGCGGCCTTGCCGGCGGCTTTTGCGTCCCAGGCTGCCAGCACGTTTTTCGGGATCACAAACGGGGCGTGCGGCCAGTCCAGTGCCTCTCGGGTGAGCTTGATTTCTTCAGCGCCCAGCGGTTCGCCATGGGCCTTGGCGGTGTTGGCACGGTTGGGGCTGCCTTTGCCGATGCTGGTCTTGCAGCAGATCAGCGTGGGCTTGTCGGCGCTGTTCTTGGCGGCTGAAATGGCGGCATCCACCGCATCAGCGTCATGGCCGTCCACGGCGCGAATGACGTTCCAGCCGCAGGCTTCAAAGCGCTTGGGCGTGTCGTCGATGAACCAGGGCGCGACTTGGCCGTCGATGGAAATGCCGTTGTCGTCGTACAGGGCGACCAGCTTGTTGAGCTTCCAGGCGCCCGCCAAAGCGACCGCTTCGTGGCTGATGCCTTCCATCAGACAACCGTCGCCCATGAACACGTAGGTGTGGTGGTCTACGACCGTGTGACTTTCGCGGTTGAACTCGCTGGCCAGCAGCTTCTCGGCCAGCGCCATGCCCACCGCGTTGGTGATGCCCTGGCCCAGCGGGCCGGTGGTGGTTTCCACGCCGGGGGTGTGGCCCACTTCGGGGTGACCGGCGGTTTTGCTGCCAAGCTGGCGGAAGTTCTTCAGCTCTTGCATGGGCAGTTTGTAGCCGGTCAGGTGCAGCAGCGCGTAGATCAACATGGAGCCATGGCCGTTGGACAGCACGAAGCGGTCGCGGTTGGCCCAGGCCGGGTTGGTCGGGTTGTGGCGCAGGTGGCGGCCCCACAGAGCCACGGCCATGTCGGCCATGCCCATGGGCGCGCCGGGGTGGCCAGAATTGGCCGCCTGCACCGCGTCCATGGCGAGCGCGCGGATGGCGTTGGCCTGGGTCTGTGCCGACACGCTGGGTGCTGCTGCGGCCACGGGGGCCGCCATCGGGGCGTCAACAGGGGCGGTGCTGGAAGGTGTGCTGGCTGCGTCGGACATGGGGAGAAACCAATGGATGGAGGTGGCAGCGCAAATGCGCCAAACCACCGATTTTATCGGTCCGTTGCGAAGCCTCAACCTGAAGCATGCACAGCCTTCCCACAAAACGCGGCCCTCACCCATAATTCAACCGCTTCAGCACAGCTGCAGCCCCTTACTGCTGGACCCACCATGTTGCGCAACCCTCCCCCTTCCGTTCCCGCCATGCTGCTGGCCGCCGGACGCGGCATGCGCATGCGCCCGCTGACCGACCACACCCCCAAACCCTTGCTGAGTGTGCGAGGCAAACCCTTGATGCAATGGCCCATGGAGGCCCTGCTGCGCGGTGGTTTTTCGCGCGTGGTGGTGAACACCGCTTGGCTGGGCGAGCAAATTGAGCAGCGTTTTGCAGACTGGCCCGAGCAACAACCGGGCGCCGAGATCGCGTTTTCACACGAAGGTCAGGACTTTGGTTACGCCTTGGAGACGGCGGGTGGCATTTCTCGCGCGCTGCCGCAGCTGGGCGATATGTTCTGGGTGTTGGCCGGGGACGTGTTCGCGCCCGACTTTGCCTTCACCTCAGGCAGCGTGGAGCGCTTCGTTGCCAGCGACCAACTGGCCCACATCTGGCTGGTGCCCAACCCGCTGCACAACCCCAGTGGCGACTTTGGCCTCGGCGGCAACGGCTTGGCACTGAACCAAGCCGACGAAAAGTTCACCTACAGCACCATCGGCCTGTACCGGCGCGCTTTGTTTGATGCCCCTTGGTGCGACACCATACCCGGCAACCCACAAGGCACCGCCGAGCCGCTGGCGCCGCTGCTGCGCAAGGCCATGGACGCTGGGCTCGTGAGCGCCGAGTTGTACACCGGCCGTTGGGCCGACGTGGGTACGCCCGAACGACTGAAAGAACTGAACCGCCTCCTGGGCTGAACGGCAGTCAGGCAGCCGCCTGGGTCGATCAGGGGCACACCCCGGCGGAGGCAAAGGCGATCCAAAAGCCGCACAATGTCGGCCATGGACACCACCACCCACTTCCATCTGTACGCCGAACGCCGCGCCCGCGTGGCCGCCCAACTGGGTGCTGGCGGCATCGCCATCGTGCCCACCGCGCCCGAGCGCTCGCGCAACCGTGACAGCGAATTTCTGTTCCGGCACGACAGTTATTTCTATTACCTGACCGGTTTCACCGAGCCCAACGCTTGGCTGGTGATCACCGCCGACGGCGAAACCACGCTGTTTTGCCAGCCCAAAGACCTGGAACGCGAGATCTGGGACGGCATTCGCATGGGACCGGAAGCCGCGCCCAGCCACCTGGGCATGAGCCAGGCATTTTCGGTCGCGGAGCTGGACCAGCGACTGCCCCGGCTGCTGGAAAACCGCCACACCGTCTGGTACCCGTTTGCCACCCACAAAGGGCTGGAAGGCCGGGTAGACGGCTGGCTTCAAAGCGTGCGCGCCCGCGTGCGCTACGGCGCGCTGTGTCCCGAGGTGCAGCGCGACCTGTGCGGCGTGCTTGATGAAATGCGGCTGATCAAGGACGCTCACGAGCAGGGCATCATGCGGCGTGCGGCGCGAATCAGCGCACGCGCCCACATCCGCGCCATGCAGCGCAGCGCGGCCATGCTGAGCGCCGGGCAAGACGTGCGCGAATACCACCTGGACGCGGAGCTGCTGCACGAATTCCGCCAGCATGGCTCACAGTACCCGGCCTACAGCAGCATCGTGGCCGCCGGCGCCAACGCCTGCGTGCTGCACTACCGAGCCGACAACGCGGCCATCCGCGACGGTGAACTGGTGCTGATTGACGCAGGCTGCGAGCTCGACGGCTACGCCTCCGACATCACCCGCACCTTCCCCGCCAACGGCCGCTTCACCGGGCCGCAGCGCGTGCTGTACGACCTGGTGCTGGCCAGCCAAGAAGCTGCCATTGCCGCCACCCAACCGGGCAACCGCTTTGTGGACCCCCACGAAGCCACGGTGAAGGTGCTCACCCAGGGCATGCTTGATCTGGGCCTGCTGGACAAAAACCAGGTGGGCACGCTGGAAGACGCGATTGAACACCGCCACTATTTCGCCCACTACATGCACCGCACCGGCCACTGGCTGGGCATGGACGTACACGACTGCGGTAGCTACGTGGAACCCTCTGAACTGGGCACGGTGAGCGAACGCAAAGACCCGCTGAGCGGCGAAACCATCAGAGACCGGCCCAGCCGGATCTTGCGCCCGGGCATGGCGCTCACCATCGAGCCCGGCCTGTACGTGCGCCCCAGCGACCGCATTCCACGCGAATTCTGGAACATCGGCATCCGCATTGAAGACGACGCCATCGTGACCGAACACAGCTGCGAACTGATCAGCCGCGACGTGCCCGTGAAGGCCGATGACATTGAGGCGCTGATGCGCGGCTGACCAGCTTCAACCCACCACCACAAACTGTGCAGATTCTCAGCGTCAACACAGGCACGGCTCGACCACTGCGGGTGGGCAGCCGCAACTTTTTATCGGCCATCGGAAAATCGGCGGTGGTTGGATCGGTGCAGGTGGGGCGGCTGGGTCTGCAAGGCGACGAGCAAGCCGACCCCAGCGTGCATGGCGGGCTGGACAAAGCGGTGTACGCCTACCCCAGCGAACACCTGCCCTTTTGGCAAGCGCAACGGCGCGCCCACGGCGTCACCCTGTTTGACGAGGTTTTGCCGCCCGGCTACATGGGAGAAAACCTGAGCTTGACCGGCCTGATGGAGCGCGAGGTGTGGATCGGCGACACCCTGCACTTCCCCGATTGCGTGCTGCGTGTGACGGCGCCGCGCGAACCCTGCTTCAAGTTCAACGCTGTTGTGGGCTTGCCACAGGCAGGGCGGCTGATGATGCAACACGCCTGTCCCGGCTTTTACATGTCCGTGGTGCATGCTGGCAGTATGGAGGCTGGGCAAGTCTTCAGTTTGCAACCCGGCGTGCGTGGTCTGAATGTGCTTGACGCGTTTGCGGCCAAGCGCCTCAAACACCTGCGTTGAGTCACCCGCCAACGGATCGTTTTGCAGTAAAAAGCACCGCATGCACACCCCTTCACCTCCCCTGCGCATCCTCTGTCTCACCATGAACCCCTCGGTGGACTTGGCCACCGAAACCGAGCGCGTGGTGCCCACCCACAAACTGCGCTGTGGCGACACGCTGCACGACGCGGGTGGCGGCGGTATCAACGTGGCACGCGTGTTGGCCCGCCTGGGCGGTCATTGCACCGCGCTGTGCCCCACCGGCGGCTCGTCGGGTCAGTGGTTGCAGACCCGCATGGCACAGGAAGGCATGCACGGCATTTTTTTGCCCATCGCCGGTGAAACCCGGGTCAGCTTCACGGTGCACGAACACAGCACGGGCGCCGAATACCGCTTTGTCATGCCCGGGCCCCGGTTGAGCGACGCCGAATGGCAAGCCTGTTTGCAGTATTTGCAAAACATGCCCGATTTCCCCGATCTGTTGGTGGCCAGCGGCAGCTTGCCGCCCGGTGTTCCGCCAGACTTTGACGCCCAACTGGCACGCCTGTGTCGAGAGCGCGGCGCACGCTTGGTGCTCGACACCTCGGGACCGGCACTGGCCGCAGCACTGACCGAGGGCGTGTACCTCGTCAAGCCCAACCTGCGAGAACTGTCTGAACTGAGCGGGCAAACGCTGGAGACTCCCGAGCAATGGGAAAAAGCGGCGCGTGCCTTGGTCGTTGGTGGGCAGGCCCAGGTGGTAGCACTCACCATGGGCCACTTGGGAGCCCTGCTGGTCACACGCGAAGGCGCATGGTTCGCGCAACCGCTACCCATCCAAGTAGCCAGCGCGGTGGGCGCGGGCGACAGCTTTGTGGGCGGTATGGTCTGGGCGCTGCAACACCACCACCCACTCGCCGAAGCCTTCGCCTGGGGCGTGGCGGCCGGTTCGGCTGCTCTGCTGAGCGTGGGCACCGGTTTGTGCTGCAAGGAAGATGCACAACAGCTCTTTGCCCAGGTGCAGGCAGTGCCCTGTGAGCGGCCTTGAGCCTATTGCCCATGCAGCCCACCCTGCAATTCCTGCTGAAAATGTCACAGCCGATGCAACCAGTACGCACTTTTACCGACTAGGGTTTTCCCATCTTGAGATTTAGAATGCGCAACACGCTTTCACATTGCAATAAATTGACCCGTCAGGAGACAAGCCCATGACCCCGGAAAACCAAGAAAACAAGCGCGCCGAACTCAAGCGCGCAGCCCTTGAGTACCACGAGTTCCCCACCCCCGGCAAACTGGCGATTGCCGCCACCAAGCAACTCACCAACCAGCGCGATCTGGCCCTGGCCTACTCGCCCGGCGTGGCCGCGCCTTGCGAAGAAATCGTCGCCGACCCGAACAACGCCTTCAAATACACCAGCCGTGGCAACCTGGTGGCCGTCATCACCAACGGCACCGCCGTGCTGGGCCTGGGCGACATCGGCCCTCTGGCCGCCAAACCGGTCATGGAAGGCAAGGCGGTGCTGTTCAAGAAGTTCTCGGGCATTGATGTGTTCGACATCGAGATCAACGAAAAAGACCCAGACAAGCTGGTCAACATCATTGCCTCGCTGGAGCCCACCTTCGGCGGCATCAACCTCGAAGACATCAAGGCGCCCGACTGCTTCTATGTCGAGCGCAAGCTGCGCGAGCGCATGAAAATTCCAGTGTTCCACGACGACCAGCACGGCACCGCCATTGTGGTGGGTGCGGCTATCTTCAACGGCCTGAAAGTGGCTGGCAAAGACCCCAAAAACATCAAGCTCGTCACCTCCGGCGCTGGAGCTGCGGCGCTGGCCTGCCTGGGTCTGCTGGTCAAGCTGGGCATTCCACGCGAAAACATCTGGGTGACCGACCTGGCTGGTGTGGTTTATGAAGGCCGTACCGAGTTGATGGATGAGGACAAGATTCAGTTCGCGCAAAAGACCGACCAGCGCACGCTGAGCGAAGCCATTGAAGGCGCCGACGTTTTCCTGGGCCTGTCGGCTGGCGGCGTGCTGAAGAAGGACATGGTAGCCAAAATGGCCGCCCGCCCGCTGATCTTTGCATTGGCCAACCCCAACCCGGAAATCCAGCCCGAAGACGTGAAGGCCGTTCGCGACGACGCCATCATGGCAACGGGTCGTTCGGACTACCCAAACCAGGTCAACAACGTCCTGTGCTTCCCCTACATCTTTCGAGGTGCGCTGGACGCGGGCGCTTCCACCATCACCGACGAGATGGAAATTGCAGCGGTGCACGCCATTGCCGAGCTGGCGCAAGCCGAGCAGAGCGAAGTGGTGGCCGCCGCTTACGCCGGTGAAAAGCTGGCTTTTGGCCCTGAATACCTGATTCCCAAGCCGTTTGACCCCCGCTTGATGATGAAGATTGCTCCCGCCGTGGCCCAGGCCGCTGCCGACAGCGGCGTGGCCCTGCGCCCGGTGAGCGACATGGACGCCTACCGCGAAAAGCTGCAGAGCTTTGTGTTCGCTTCGGGCACCATCATGAAGCCCATTTATGCGGCTGCCAAAACCGCCACCCGCAAACGGGTGGCCTACGCCGAGGGCGAAGAAGAACGCGTGCTGCGCGCCTGCCAGATCGTGGTGGACGAAGGCCTGGCCCGCCCCACACTGATTGGCCGCCCGGCGGTGATTGCCGAGCGCATCGAGAAATTTGGTCTGCGCCTAACCGAGGAGCTGGACTACGACGTGGTCAACGTCGAACAAGACCACCGCTACCGCGAACTCTGGCAAACCTACCACCAGCTGATGGAGCGCCGGGGCGTGACCGAGCAGCTGGCCAAGATCGAAATGCGCCGCCGCCTCACGCTCATCAGTGCCATGCTGCTGCGCCGGGGCGATGTGGACGGCCTGATCTGTGGCACCTGGGGCAACACCGCGCTGCATCTGGAATACATCGACCAAGTGATCGGCAAGCGCGAAGGTGCCAGCTGCTACGCCGCCATGAACGCGCTGATGCTGCCCGGACGCCAAGTGTTTCTGGTGGACACCCACATCAACTACGACCCCAACGCCGAGCAACTGGCCGAAATCACGCAATGGGCAGCGCGCAAGATGGTGCGTTTCGGCATCAAGCCCAAGGCAGCCCTGCTGTCGCACTCCAACTTCGGCTCCAGCAACCAACCCAGTGCCATCAAAATGCGCCAGACCCTGGCCATTCTCCAAAAAGATGCGCCCTGGCTCGAAGTAGATGGTGAAATGCACGGCGACGTGGCGCTGGACGCCGAAGCCCGACAGGCCATGATGCCGCGTTCGGCCCTCAAAGGCGACGCCAACTTGCTGGTCTGCCCCAACATCGACGCCGCCAACATCGCCTACAACCTGCTCAAAACCGCAGCTGGCGGCAACATCGCCATTGGCCCGGTGCTGCTTGGCGTAGCCAAACCCGTGCACATTCTCACAGCCAGCGCCACCGTGCGGCGCATTGTGAACATGACAGCCCTGACTGTGGCCGAGGCCAACGTGGCCCGCTGATCACTTGGAAAAAAGCAAGCGCTAACTTTCCGCCACAAATTTTCCGTACAAGCCTGCCTGTTTATTCAGCAACGGCTTGCATTTCTGTGGCGCTTGAGGCAAACTAGCGCACTTGAATTTCAGGGTTAACCCGCCCTCCGACACGGGGTCAAAAGGCGCCTTTGGCATTTTTTGACTGGTGTAGGTGGCGGGTTGATTGCATCAGGAGCAGGGATTTTGATGGGTCTGAATCGGATCTGGTCCACCAGCTGGCGCGTTAAACGGGTTTTTGGTCTTGCTGCTGCTGTGGCGCTGACAGGCATGCTAAGCACCGCGTTGGTGCAAGCTCGGGCACCAGTGCCCCCGTCATCACCCGACACAGCGACCGCTTCGGTGACATGGTCCGGTTTGCCCCTCCAAGGGCGGCAGGTGATGGAACAGATCCGCGAAGGTGGGCCTTTCCGGTACGAGAAAGACGGGACTGTGTTTGGTAACCGGGAGCGCTTACTGCCCATTCAAAAGCGGGGGTTTTACCGTGAGTACACCGTACCCACACCGGGCCTGAGGCACCGAGGGGCCAAACGGATCGTGTGCGGGGGTTTCACGCCACAAGTTCCTGATGCGTGTTATTACACCGAAGACCACTACAACAGCTTCAAGCTGATCGTGCAGTGAGCCTTGGGTAGCCAATAGATTTTTAACTTTGACCTTTGAAAGAGACGCGGAGATGGACACGCCACTTCGTAACGTACGCCCCAATATCGTTCAGTCAATTCGCGCCTATGGCGTGAAAGACCTGCAGGCTTCGGCCGAGCAATTGGGACACCATTTTCTGTATGCCAACTTGGCGAAAGCCCAGAGCAAACAGGACGTGTTGGAATTGATAGCTGCCCAGTACACCTTGCCCACCCACTTCGGCAAAAACTTTGACGCGCTCTACGACTGCATGACCGATATGGTTCACAAGTCGGGGCCGCAGACAGGTTTCATTGTGGTGCTGGAGCACATTCCGGCCCACGCCAAGTTTGACAAGGAAGCGCGCGAGCAACTGCTCGACATCTTCCGTGATGCAGCCGATTACTGGAGCGACCGAAAAATTCCATTCCGCTGCTTCTATTCATTTTCGGTCGCCCGCACACCCAAGGCCGAAGAGCAGATTGAAGTAGAAAGCGAAGACCCGATGCCCACCGATAAGCTGCTGGACGTGAGCCCCATGGCGCTGCGCATGAGCAGCCCTTTCAATGCCGGGTACTGGTTGAACGCCGCCTAAAGGCTACCCCCCCGCGCTGCAGGAACTGAACATCCCGCGCTCCGCCTACGGCGTCACTCCCTCAATGGGGCGCCGCGGGTGGCCTGGAAAAGCCAGTTCTGCGGTGCCCTGGGTCTGAGATGAGCCGCTGCTTGCAGCGGCTTTTTCACGCCTGCGGTTTGGGTCACACCTGCGTGTGGGGGGCAGCGAGTTGCACGGCTTGGCACAGGGCCACGTATTCGTGTACCGGCACTTCTTCGGCGCGGCGCTGCACGTCGAACATGCCTGAAAAACCGCGGGCTTCGAGCCACTTGCCCAGCGTGTTGCGCAGGATCTTGCGGCGCTGGCTGAATGCGGTTTTCACCAGTTCGCCGTACAACCGGATGTCGATCGCGGGCGGCTCGGCCAGCGGCACCATGCGCACGATGGCGCTGTCCACGCGCGGTGGTGGGTCAAAGCTCTCGGGCGGCACAAACAACACGTTGCTCATGGCGTAACGCCACTGCAGCATGACAGACAGGCGGCTGTAATCGGACGAGGCCGGGCTGGCCACCATGCGGTCGATCACTTCTTTTTGCAGCATGAAGTGCTGGTCTTGAACCACCTCCACATGGTCCAACAGGTGAAACAGAATGGGCGTGGAAATGTTGTAGGGCAGGTTGCCGACCACACGGAGCTTGGGTCGCTCAACAGCGATACCCCGACCTGTTGCCTCGGAACACAAGCGGCCTGCCAAGGCGGTGAAATCCACCTTGAGCACATCGGACTCGATCACTTCCAGTTGCGCATGGCTACGCAGCCGAGTGGCAAGATCGCGGTCAAGCTCGATCACGGTGAGGTGATCCAGCCGCTCCACCAGCGGTTGGGTCATGGCAGCCAGGCCGGGACCAATTTCAACCATGGCGTCACCGCGCTGTGGGTCAATGGCGTCCACGATGGCGCCGATGATGGCGTGGTCTGTCAGGAAGTGCTGGCCGAAGCGCTTGCGGGCAATGTGTTTCATGCGGGGCGCCCGCAGTTGGTGGCGTGTTGTGTCACAGCTGGGGCGCTTCGCGGTATTCCACAAACGCCCGGCTGCGCACATCCTGTACCCAGCTTTGCAGCGCATCGTCGGCCTTTTGCTCACGCACCAGACCACGCACCACCTCGCGTTGTTCGCGCGGGGTCAGTGTGTAGTCGCGTCGTTCGTCCACACGGATGAGATGGGCACCAAAACGCGAAACCAGAGGCTGGGAGATTTCCCCGGGGCGCAGGGCGTTCATGGCTTCTTCAAACTCGGGCACAAACTGCCCTGGATTCGCCCAACCGAGATCGCCACCTTGACGGGCTGAACCGTCTTGGCTGTGTTCGCGAGCGAGCGCTGGAAAGCTGGCCTGTCCACCGGTCACTTGTTCGCGCAATTGGCTAAGCCGTGCCAGCGCAGCGTCTTGGCTGAGTTGCGGACTGGTGCGCAAGAGAATGTGGCGGGCCCGGGTTTGGGTGATCACCGTTTCGGGCAGACCAGCCTGGTTTTTTTCCAGCACCTTGAGCACATGGAAGCCTGCAGGGCTGCGAAACGGGCCAGCGATGCCACCAGCAGGCACCGGCTGGACAGCCTCAACAAACAGGGCCGGCAAGCGGTCGGCCGCACGCATGCCAAACACGCCTCCGTTGGTACGCTCTGGCGCATCGGAGTAGTCACGGGCCAACGCTGCAAAGTCAAAACCACTGCGGGCGCGATCGGCCACCGCCTGGGCGCGTGCCTGCAGTTCACGCACCTGCTCTTCGGTAGCTCCTTCGGGCACCAGCACCAGCACGTGCGCCAAATTCAGTTCCAGCTGGCTGAGATCGATGTTGGCTTGCTTTTCTCGGATGTAGGCGTCGATATCGGCCTCGGTGACACGCACCCGGGATTCGACCTCGAGGTCGCGCACACGTTGCAACAGTATCTGGTTGCTCAGGTCGCTGCGCAAGCGGTTGATGTCCATGCCTTGTTCTGCCATCCGGCGGCGGAATTCTTCAAGACTCAACTGATTTTGCTCGGCAATCGATTGCTCTGTCTGCAGCAAGGTGGCCTCGTCCACGCGCAACCCCAGCTCAATGGCTTGCTGAAGTTGGGCCCGTTCGCCAACGAGCTGCTCCATCACTTGGCGAGCCAATTCGCTGCGCGGTGGCATGGCAGCGCCTTGCTGGGTCAGTTGCTGCTCCACACGCAACACGCGCTGGCGCACTTCGTTGTTGGTGATCGGCTCGGAATTGACCAACACGACAATGTAGTCAGCGGTTTGCGGCCCAGCGGGAGTCATTGTGCGCACAGCATTGATCTGTGAGGACGGACGCAGCGACTGCGCCGTGGCCGTGCCACCCAAGACCAATGGCGCACACAGAAGCAAGGCGGCCAAGCGGGCCCAGTGGGTAGAAAAGGAAAGGTGATCAGTCATATTGTTGGAACCGGCTCGGCGGGTTGATTTCTTCACGCAGGTACTGGTAGCGGGGCACGTTTTCCTTGAGTGTCTTCAGCGGATTGGATCCAATGCGTGAAAAACCCGAGAATTCGAGTTGAAACAGGATGCG